>JACEMX010000169.1 GCA_013867335.1 Candidatus Nitrosomaritimum aestuariumsis | reverse complement strand
GGTTATTTTTCAAAAGTTTATTTTATAATCAATTTCAAAAAGTTCATTGAGTGAAACTTCATCAAAATTAAGGACAGGTTTCAAGTATGTCTATTTGGTAGCTTTTTTTGCCTTACTTGCAGGATTTTTCCATCCACTGATTACTGGAAATTCATTTGATAGTGTAATTTCTGGTGTAGTTGTATTATTTGTGGGCCTAGTTGGAGGAATTTTAGTATACAAATCTGCAAGTTCAGAAAAAAACCGAATAATCTATTTTGGTGCTGGATTTGGCCTTATAGCAATTTCACTAGCATTAATCTTCCAGCTTACTGGAAGAGTTTAAAATTTACACATCAAAATATAGATAGAATTCATGAGGATGTGGCCTAATTGCAATCTCTCTTTGATCCCTTCTTTCTAATTCTATGATTTTATCAATAACATCATTTGTGTAAATTGGATTTAGGAATTTTCTATCACTTTCTAATTCATCTAATGCTTCTCCTAAACTTTTTGGTAAAACACCAATTCCTCTTTTTGCTCTATCTGACTTTGTCATCTTGAAGATATCATCACGAACTTGATCACCCGGATCAGTTTTCTTTTTTATTCCATCCATACCTGCTGCAGTAACAGCTGCAAACACCAAGTAAGGATTTGATGAAGGATCAGGAGCTCTAAATTCAAGCCTTTTTAGATGAGCATAACTCTTTCCTTGGAGATGTTTTGGAACTCTAACAATTGCAGATCTATTTCCTGAACTCCATGCAATATAGGCTGGAGCCTCATAACCTGGGACTAATCTATGATAGGAATTGGTAGTTGGATTACAAATTGCTGATAATGCTTTTGCATGACTAATTATTCCACCGCAGAAATATCTGGCAGTCTGACTAAGCTCATCACCTTGATCAGGATCATAAAATACATTGTTCTTTCCTTTCCATAAACTAACATTAACATGCATACCAGAACCAGAGTCCATTGCAATTGGCTTTGGCATCATAGTTGCAACTTTTCCATATTTTGCTGCAATGTTTCTTATCACATATTTGTAAGATTGAGCAGCATCTGCAGCATTTGTCATGTAATCATATTTGATATCAATTTCACATTGACCAGCAGTAGCTACCTCATGATGATGGTTATCACATAGAATTCCAAAATTAGTATTTAAGATATTGACACATTCATTTCTAAATGGTGTAAGGGTATCTGATGGTGTGCTTGGATAATATCCTTCTTGGAGACCCATTGGATAACCAGATCCTTCCTGACTCCATGGAGCCTCTTTGGATTCAATAGAGTATGATTGACCTTTGTATGGTGTAAGGACATCCCAGTGAATTTTATCAAACACAAAAAATTCTACTTCTGGACCCCAAGCACTATAATCATAGCCTTGAGATTTTATGTACTCTTCAGCTTTTTGGGAAATTCCCCTTGGATCTCTTGAGAGTCTACCTCTACCTTCTCCCCAGTAGACATCACACAATAGTCTTGCAGTTTTGTTTTCAGTCATCCATGGAATAATGGCAAATGTATTTGGGTCTGGTTTTAGCAAAAGATCAGAATCATCAATACTCGTAAATCCAATAATTGATGATCCATCTAATTTTGGAAGCCCATCTCTCATTTGTTCTGGAGTAAAGGTATTAGCAGAAATTGTTGTGTGGTGAAATCTACCAGTTAACCCAGTAAACTGAAGGTCGATAAATTGAATGTCTTCATGTTGAATTCTAGAGAAAACCTCGTCAGGTGAATAGGTTACCTGAAGTGCTTTTCCGTGACTCACTTTATATGGCAATTTTAAACTTCAAGCTAACACAAATACATCCATCATTTAAGGATTAGGTAAGAAATGTCCGAATCAGACCAAATTGACATTCATTCATTACATGCCATAGTTCTTCGAGAAACGGAAAGTGATTCAATTCTAGAAATTGAACCTGATTTTTATCGAAATCTTTCAAATTTCATTGGAAACTTGAAAAAACAAGAATTTGATGGAATAGAAAGTAAAATCAAACAATCATTAATTGAAATGACATCCGAACTAACAGCTCTTCTACTCAATATAAGATTAGAAAAAACTATCAAATCAGAAGGAATAGATTTTACAAATCTCTTAGATGAGGAAAAATTCATTCTAGATGCTGAAGAACAAAAAAGGGAAAGAACCGAAATGATTCTTTCAGCAACAATAAACGGAAAATCAAAATTCCTTGAATCAATCTCTCAAAACCATAAAACCAAAACAGTCGTACTAAGAATCCTTCAAAACGTCGATGAAATCGTAGGTGCTGATTTGGAGAAATATGGACCATTCAAACCAGAAGATATTGCCACACTTCCATATGAGAACGCTCAGGCACTAATAACAAAAAAAGTTGCCACAAAAATTCATTGGGAAGACTAGGTAGAAATTACACCAAGATATTATTTTAATTTGTATGTCACATACAGGAGTAGATGTAATTGATTTTCTATTTTACACAATTTATCCCGTTATTGGAATTTTCATAGTTGAAGGAATTAGCAGAGCGGTAAAATCCCCTAAATGGATTAAGCTTTGGGTACAAGCTGCAGTATCAATTGGATTTGGAGTATACTACTGGTTTATTCTACCTGCCCCACAAAACTTCCCCTTAACTGCACTTGTAATGTTTGCATTGGCCATTGCTTTAATCTATCAAGGAAAACGAGCAAAAATATCTCCTGATAAAAGCCCATACTAAATTAATCTATTTCTTAAATTTGCTAAAAAATTTCTTCAAGCCACTTGTTTTTCCAATATTGCCATCACGAATAACCTTTCGTTCTCCAAATTTTTTAGCGCGAATTTGAGTTAGTTTAACGCATCTATGCTCTTCAGGCAACCTATGTTCGGAGCAAAATGGATCCTTGCAATAACTACAATGAAATGGTAAATCAGTCATATCTCCACAATATGCGCAATTTTCTGCCTTCATTATTTCTGGTTAAAATTTAATTCTAATAAACCTGTTAGTTTTATTGAAATTTTTATTTTGGTATAATTCTACGAAAACATTTTTACTCTTTACCAAATGAATTCTAGTAAGTGAATTTTGATGCTAAATGATAAAGTCGCTATAATTACAGGAGCAAGCAGTGGTATAGGATATGCCACAGCACTTGCACTATCAAAAGCAGGAGCCAAGGTAGCAATTGGTGCCAGAAGAACTGAGAAACTTGCTGATTTAGAAAATAAAATTAAGGAAAATAACGGAGAAGTTTACTCTCAAAAACTTGATGTTACAAAAAAGGATGAATGTAATTCCTTTGTCAACAATGTATTGGAAAAATGGGGATCCGTAGACATTTTAGTAAACAATGCAGGCTTGATGCCTCTAAGTTTCGTAAAAAATTTGAAAATTGACGAATGGGATCAAATGATTGACGTAAACATCAAAGGCGTGTTATATTGTACAGGTGCAGTTGTAAGTCATATGCTTGAAAAAAAATCAGGTCATATTGTAAATATTTCATCAGTAGCAGGAAGAATCGTATTTCCAGCAGGTAGTGTGTATTGTGCAACCAAACATGCAATTACTGCATTTAGTGAAGGACTAAGAGAAGAACTAAGCGTGAGAAAAAATATTCGAGTAACCTGTATCGAACCAGGTGTTGTAGCAACAGAACTCACCAATACAATTACCGATGAATCTCTTCAAGGATTTGTGGAAAATGCAAAGAAAATGGAAGCACTACAAGCAGACGATATCGCAAATGCAATTCTTTATGCAGTTGAATCCCCTAATCACGTAAATGTAAATGAAATTTTGATTAGACCAACAACACAAGATCGTTAAATTGTCAGAAGATATTCCACATGTTTTGATATTAGGTGGTGGGTTTGGAGGACTTTCAACTGCAAATGAAATAAGAAAATCACTTTCTTCCTCACAAGTGAAAATCACTGTAATTGATAAAAAAAATTGGTTTATGGTAGGTTTTGCAAAACTTTGGATAATTAAAGGAACTAGAACTTTTGAAAATTCAACAGGTTCTCTAAGTGGATTGGCCAAAAAAGATATTGATTTTATCAACGAAGAAATTCTTCAAATTGATTTAGAAAATAAAAACATCAAAACTAACACAAAGAATCTCTCATATGATTATCTAGTTATCTCCATGGGTGCGGTTTTAGCTCCACAAAAAATTCCAGGACTTGTCGAAAATGGAATGAATCTTTATGACTACAGAGAATCTGAAAAAATCCATGATAAAATAAAGGCGTTGAAGTCAGGAACCATTGCAATTTCAATTATGGGCATGCCTTACAAGTGCCCTCCAGCACCGTTTGAGGCTAGTTTACTCATAGATTCGATGCTAAGGGATGCTGGTGTACGTGAATCTGTACAAATTCATTTCTATAGTCCTGCACCTATAACCTTACCAGCTGCAGGACCTGAAATAAGTAGACAAATCCTTGACTTGATTAGTTCAGAAAAAATTGTCTTTCATGAATCATGCAAAGTTACTAAAGTAGAACCAAACAAACTAATTTTCAAAGATAGTGAGGCTAATTTTGATCTGCTTTTAGCTATACCACCACATGTTGCGCCAGATGTAATTTATGAATCTGGTTTAGCAAAACAAGATAATTTTATCCCAATTAACAGAGACTGTAAAACTCCATATGATAATGTCTATGCCATAGGAGATGTCACCAGCTTAAAAGTTACAGAAACTATGGCAGTACCTAAAGCAGGAGTATTTGCAGAAGGTGAGGGATTAACTGTCGCTCAGAACATTATATCTAAAATTCAATCAAAAGAAGCCTCTGCATTATTTGATGGAAAAGGTGGATGCTTTATTGAATCAGGAAGAGAAACTGCATCATTAATTGAAGTAGACATGTTTTCTGGAGATACCCCATCAACTAATCTAACAGAGTCGACACCTGAACATTTAGATGAAAAATTACAATTCGAAAAAGATCGACTCTCAAAGTGGCTTTAGCTAATCTTTACTGTCTTTTTCCCTTGCTAGATGTTCAAGAATAGCTTTTACTTCTACTCCCAAATCCTGTGGATTTTTGGACAACTCTAGTTTTTCAGTAATTTTACTTTTAAAATCATCGTCTTCCAGTTCCACCCTTCTTTTTTGTATACAATCAAGATGGTCCTGGCCAGATCCTGAAATTTTGTGACAAACACTACAAATCTTCATTAATTTCTATTACGAATACGACGATTTAATAATTTCATTTTGTGCCTACACCATAAGGGATCGTCGTCTAGCTTGGTATGATACTAGTCTGGGGGACTAGTGGTCGCAGGTTCAAATCCTGCCGGTCCCATACAACTTTAGTGACTAGAGCAATCTGGTTCTAACGATTGATATCTTTGATTTTAAAAAACTCTTAATTTTGAGTTTACAGGAAAATTTCTATGGATGATGAAAACCTACCCGTACAATGTCATCCACCCTTTGATTTAAAGAAGAAAAAAAGGGTAACCAAAAACTCACCAAATTCCATCGAAAATTAATTTCACTGAATTTTTTACATTTGATAAACAACAAAAAAATAGTTTAGAGAAATTTGTTTGAATTTAGTTTATTGGCTTTATCCAGATAAAATTTTCCTTTCTCAGGATCTTGTAACTCAGAATAATAAATTGAAGCCAATTGACTCAGAGGAAACGAATCTTTAGGATTTAGAACATGCATTTTTTTTAAACATTCAATCTTTTTTTTAGAGTCAGATAAATCAACATAACATCCATACAGTTGATAGACCAAATCAAAATTATCTGGATTTTGCTCTAACTGTTTTTCCAGTTTTGGGATTTTTGCTAATACCTTTTGATTTTTTTTAGAGTCAATTCGTGCCTGTTTTATCTCTACACTTTTTTTTAATTTGTCAAAAAAACCCATATTTTTTGGGATATTTTGAACCAATTTAAAACATAATTATTCTCTATATTATCATAGAAAACAATGTCAGAAGATCTTAATGCAAAAAAAGAAGGTTTAAGGAAAAACATCGAAAATTTGATGCAACTAATTGATGAAAAATTTGATTCATCTCAATCAATCAGAATTTATGATGATTTATCGAGAACTATCAAAGAAGAATTTGAAAAACTAAGTCAACCAAAAACAAATTGTAAATCTTGTGGGGAACCTTTGGATCCATGGGAAAAAGAGATTTGTGGACCATGTAAAATTACAGATGATAGATATTCTGAGGAAGAAGATTAATTCAACTTTAGAGAGTTGTTTTTTAAAAAAGATTAGCTTTTTAGGCAATAGAAAACAGTATTAGGTCATGATTTCAAATAAAATTAAAAAAATTCTTGTCCCATTAGACGGTTCTAAAAATTCCCTTAGAGGACTAGATGAAGCAATCTATTTTGCCAGACAATGTCAGGCAACAATTGTAGGAATTCATGTAATTAATGTCCCCGCAAGTATGGTTCTTAATAAGAAAAAATTAGAATCTGGAAGTAAAAAAACAGCTGAAATGTTAATGGAATCTGCAAAAACCAAAGCAGCAAGACATGGAGTACAATTTAGCTATAAAATCATCAAAGGTGCAGATCCAGGTTATGATATTTTACGATATTCAAGTAATCATAAGGCTGACTTGATTGTAATAGGTGCAAGAGGACTTGGTGCTATCAAAGAAGCCTTTTTGGGAAGTGTATCTAATTACGTGCTCCACAAATCAAAAATTCCGGTATTAATTGTAAAATAATTTTTTTATAAATCTGAGAATTATTTTATTTCTCAACTACTAAACAATGAAGTCTTATTAACATGAATCCTCTATTATGGATGATTAAGCCATGGGAATTGTTCGGGTTGGAGGCAGAGGAACATCAAGAAGAGTAGCAGAAAAAGAAGAAGATAACTGGGCAGGTGCTGCATACAAAAAACATCAAGAAGCAAAAAAAGCAAAATCTGCAGACAAGTATATCACCGTAGGACGTGGAACTGGCAAAATAAAATTTGGTGACATTTCAAGTACACCAACCAAATCAACAAAAGGTTTGTGGGTCAGTTCAGGTCGAGGTACGGGAAGAAGAAAACTCTCCTAGTCTCTAAAAATAAATCGGCTATTTAGAAAGTATTATCCCTAGTTAATCTTAGTACTAATTTTCATTACTATACCCAAAATAAAAAAAACTCAAATTTTTGAGGTTACCTAAATGACCTTACCTTTCTAATCACTTTGTTATGATCAAATGCAGCAGTGGTAGTTACATACAAGATATGATTTTTTCCTGCAGGAATAACAATTCTTTTGACATTGTCGTATTCGGCAACTACATACTTGCATGGACCAAGTGTCCGCGCTAGTTTTCTTCTTTGTTTCCAATCTTTAGCTGCAGCTTTTAATGATGCCAAACTTTGTTTTTTTGACACCAAAAGATGCACTTTCTTAGAACGTTCTGAAAAAATCAGTTTACCATTCAGATCGCACACACTTACAACTCTAACAGATGGACTAACCTTCAAGATTTTTTCAACAGCGTCTTGAATTTCCATAATTGTAGCAATACTTTCTAGATGATAAGATTTTCTATGAAGATATTTTCAAATTTTTTCAGGTAAAAAAATACTTTGACAGTCAATACAAATTTCCAAAATTTATTTTTGACAGATAAAAGAAATTTTCTAATTAAATTTCCTACAATTTAGGCACAAAAATTACCATTTTTTAACATAGATTATAATTTTAAAATTTTCAGAAGATTATCAAAACTATCCTGAGATTGGTCTTGCTTGTATGTTCTAAGAGCATTGATTATTTTTTCTTTTGAAGGAATTTTGTAAATTTTTTGAACTTGTTTTCCAATTCCCGAACCAATAAAAATTGCTTGAGTGATAGAAGTTACATTAGATACTCTTCTTTTTGTACTAGAACTCTCGAAATCAATTATAGTAGATTTTTTGTCTCCAACTATAACATGCTTTGAAATACTACTTAATTCTCCATGATCAAACCCTATTTGATCTAATTTAAAACAATCTTCTAAAACACTTTTAATTGTTGATTTTAATTTCTTGGAACTTCCACGTCCTCCTAATGATTCAATCCAATTCCCTATTTTTTCTCCATCAAGAAATTCCATAACGACAAAGTTTTTGCTATAATCAAAAAGTTTTGGTCCTACATTAACTGAATTAACCATTTTCAATAGTTTTGCCTCAGTTTTCATTTCATTTCTTTGAGAATCTAATCGTCGAATCTTTAATGCTACTTGCTTATTTCCTAATTTAGCTAAAACAACTATTCCTACATACCCTTTTCCCAAAATTTCTAATTTTCCTATTGTTGTAGGACCAGTAAAAGAAACTGATTTTATTTTTAATTTTTCCAGCTCTTTGATTCTAGAATTTAATTGTCTTTTTGTTGATTTTGGATATCCAAGAATTGTTGAATAAGGCTCTTGAGCTAGTTTTTTAATCGAAATAAAATGCTGTGTCATCTGTTGAGGTTAACTCCTTTACAACCTCTTTAATGGATTTGGTTAGGTTTTTTGAGGCTAAATATACCTTAAATCCTTTCTTGAAATCATTTTGAAGACCCTTTGGAATTCCAGTTTGTAAATTATTTTTCAGAAATTCTGACATAAATTTTACAGCTTCAAAATTCTTTCTTTTCTCTAGGGATACAATTTTTCTGTCGTCATTTATCCACATCAAATCCGTTTTTGAAATATTTTTTGAAATAAAACTCCTACAATCATTTTCTCTAAAAAATTCTGGTCCTATTTTTGAATATTTTTTAGGTATTATGGGAGATTCTAATAGGAAAATCAGATATGCCTCTTTACTTTCATCATTGTATGAGGTACTTCGTAATACATTGAATCCCCCTAATTCTAATTGAGTTTTTAATGATTTTGTGGCCCGTTTAATCTGACCCCATATAATATCTGGACTACGAACTTTAAAATCAAATTTAATGATTAAAACATTCTCTAGATTGATTTTTGATTTTTTAATTTTTTTAGGATTAAAAAATTTCTTAGATGGGTTTAACTGGAATGTTCTACAATTCAAAACAAGTTTACCAATATTTTCTTCAGATATTGCAGCTGCTAAATTTCTTTTACTGTCAATAGGATCAATAATTACAATTGGTGTTTCGAATTTTTGTGAGGTTTTGCCTATTACTTGATTTTCTTCTACTTTTGAAAAAGATTTTACTATATTTTCAAGAGTACCAAAATTTAAAATCAAAACTTCTGATACATAACCACTAAATCCTTGCTTTGCTATTTCTGCCCCATAAATCCCAATAGATTGAAGAAAAGTTTTGAGTAATCTAACTTCATCTCTCATTTTTGGGGTTAGTGCCTTTTTCATATACCTAGTATGAAAAGGAGACCGGTCAGCAGAACTTTTCCATTCCCCTAACTTTACGTCATAGCATGGAACTACATTGATCTTTGTATTCCTAATTTTAGCCTCAACATAGGGATGTTCTGAGTATCTTACATAAGGAGAATATTTCTTCATCGAAACAAATCCTATTTTTTTTGAAATTTCTTCAAATTTAGATTCTGAGACATTTTTTTTGAATTTAACAAAAATATCTACATCAGCATTCTTTGCAAGCCATGTCCCCTTCGCAAAAGATCCTCCAAACTCCAATCCAATTATTTCTGGGTGTTTTTTAATTTCATCTTCAACCAGTCTAAAGGCTAATTCAGCAGTTTTAGTTTTGGATTCCTGAAAAGGTTTAGTTGGAATAACGGTTTTTTTAACTTCAGAAATAATTTTCTTCAACTTGCAATTATCTCCTCTAAATCAGAATAGATTGGTCCTTTTGGAGTAAGTACACTTTGTTTAAGTTTGAAATTAGATACTATTTGAGTTCCAAATTCAAAATCCCCAAAATTTTCTAAATCTTTGCTTATATTACCAATTTTATTTTTAATTCTAAATATTGTAATATGAGACTTGAATGGTTTATCCGAAAAAAATCCTAATGGTTTTAGAACATTTTCAACTTCTTTTGCTAATTTTTCTAACATTTTACCACCAACCTCGTCCACTCCAACCCAAACAACTCTAGGAGATCTCATGTTGGGAAAGGCTCCAACTCCCTTAAAATTTATTTTAAAAGACTGAAATTCAATTGTTTTTAGATTTTGTTTTATTTTTTCACAAATTTCTTCTGAAATTTCACCCAGAAATTGAAGTGTAAAGTGCAAATTCTGAGGTTGTACTGGTTTTGCTTGTAATGAAATTTTTGATTGAAAATCTCTGATAGAATCAATAACACTCTCGTTAGAAATTTCAACAGCCACAAAAGTTCGCATCATACAATTCTTTGAATTATCTTTATAATAATTTCCGGTAGCTTCATAGAGCAGCCAATTTTTTCAATAAATATTGGCTAAACTTATTGTATGTCTGACTGGCATGCCTGGTGCAGGTAAATCTACCATTGCAGAGGGACTAAAATCCAAAGGTTATGAAATAATCAATATGGGAAATGCTGTAAGAAACGAGGCAAAGAACAGGAATCTTGAACCCACAGGACCAAACTTGGGAAAATTAATGCTTGAACTTCGAGAAAAAAATGGACCAGGTGCTGTTGCCGAATTAGTTAAACCTCAAATAGAAAATTCTGATTCAGAAGTAATAATCATTGACGGAATAAGATCATCTCCTGAAATTGAAGTTTTAAGAAAATATGGAACGGTTAAACTGTTAGCAATACATGCATCAACTAATACTAGATATGAATTTCTCCAACAAAGAGGAAGATCAGATGATCCTAAAACAAAAGAAAATTTTGAGGAAAGAGATGATCGAGAATTAGGAGTGGGAATCAGTAACCCAATTGCTTTATCTGATGATGCAATTTCAAATAATAATTTGACCAAAGAAGAGTTGATTGAATTATCCTTTGCAAAAATTGAAGAATGGCTCAAATGAATACCTCATCTATCAAATGTAAAATTGAAGTATTTTGTTCAATTAATCCTTCTGAAGATACAAAAAAAGTAGAATCCGCAATCTTGAACATTTTTCCTGAATGTAAAATTGATAATGAAAAATTCTCTATTCGTGGATATTCTGAAAATTTGAATGTATTAGAAAAAATTCATGAAGTAATTCATTCCATGCAATACCAAAGAATCTATAAAAGAACACTAGAAAAAAATTTAGAAAAAAACACAACATGGTTTTATCTAAATAAACAAGCTGCATTTGCTGAAAAAATTGCTATTTGTGGAGAATCAGATGAATCTCCTCTTGGACCAATAAAAGTAGTTTTAACATCTTTTAACATTGATCGAATTATTGAATGGTTAGTATTTGATGAATGAAAATAAGCTAACTTAATTCGATAACAGTTTGATATTTTTTTAATATCGACTCTAAAAACTAATTTTCTGAAAAATAAAATATGCTACTAAAAATTACTGTCTTAGGCTCGATTTTAATCGTCGGAGGCATAATTTTCTCTTCCCAAATACAAGAAATTTTTCCTAACACAAGTACAGATGGAGTCAATTCTTTAAAATCTGACGTTGACTCTTTAACTTCCAAATCTATCATAAAAGCCGAAGAAAAGATAGAGTCATCTATAGATAAAGCTGAAGAAAAACTAACCGAATTTGGTCATCAAACTATTCAAAGCACAGAAGATAAAATTGAATCATCTGTAAAAAAAGCAGAGAATAAAATTTCAGAAATTCATCAAGATTCAACTGAATACATTGAAGAAAATATCACAGAAAAAATATTCACATCAAATTCAACTAAATAATTTTAATGTAATTATTGTTTTTTGAAAATAGAAATTAATTCTGGTAATGCAACAGCCGATGTAGATCTTATTGATAAATCCATATCTGATGACATTATTGTTTCATCAGGATTAATTTCGATTAATACAGCATTATTTTGTTTAGCATAAATTGGCAATGTATTTGCAGGAGACACAACTAATGATGTTCCAGCAATAATCATAACATCACAGCTAGATGCTTGAATTATAGCCTCTTGCCATACATCTTGAGGTAGACCTTCTCCAAACCAAACCACATCTGGTCTCAGAATATTTCCGCATTTACACAAAGGAGGCAAATTAGAAAATTCAGTTAAAAGTTCATCCTTAAAATCACAAACTGTACATTTTATTTTTACAATACTTCCATGTAATTCTAAAACATTTGAACTTCCAGCTTTTTGATGAAGACCATCTATATTTTGTGTAAGAACAAATACCTTAACAAAATTTTCCAGTTCTGCAATGGCTTTATGTCCTAAATTAGGCTCTGAATTGAAAATATTTTGCCTTCTTTCATTGTACCATTCCCAAACAAGTTTTGGATTATCATAAAACGCATCGATAGTTGCCAATTTCATTGCATCATAGTTACGCCAAAGGCCATCTTTTCCTCTAAAAGTAGGAATACCACTTTCTTGTGATATTCCAGCACCAGTAACAAAAACTACTTTTTTTGCAGATTTTACTTGATTTTCAATTTGTTCATACATTTTACTTGATTTCAACTTCCAAAAGATCTCTAGCCGTAATTACAGAGTCATGAATCTTTTGTGCCTCTTCAAGATGTTGTTTTTCATCTTTATATCTTGCAGAAAAATG
>JACEMX010000022.1 GCA_013867335.1 Candidatus Nitrosomaritimum aestuariumsis | reverse complement strand
ATGGCTCATTTCCAGGTATTGCTATTGCAAAAATTGCAATTACAACAGGAATGGCAATTAATCCATATTTTATGTCCATGTCAATATTCAACTTTTTCAGCAATTAAATCTCGGTTACTTTCTTAATGTTAGTAATAACAGATGGATTCTTATTGCATTATTAACGCAAAATCAAAGTTCTGTAATTCTACCCAATGTATTCATATACTTTATAGATCTCTCCAGTCAATCGAGAGCGATACTTCCATTCGTCTTTTTTCCAAACAATTTCTTTGAATAATTTTTGAGTAGATGGGTGGATTCTTTGATAAACATCTTGACCCACTAGAATTTGATTTGGCTTTGCCATTGCCTGAATTTTTGAGGCAATGTTCATTACCGGTCCCATCAAATCAACATGAGATGTTGCTTCGTTAGCACCATATCTGACAATAATACTCTGTCCATAATCAACACCAATTTTTACCATCAAGTCAGGATAATCATATTGGTTAAGAATAGGGTTTATTCCTTTTTCAATAACTGTTATCATAGACTTTGCACAGTTAACGGCATTATCGGATGCTAGTAAAGTATTGTCATTAGCATTAAAGTAACCAATAACTGCATCTCCTACAAATTTCAAAACTAGACCCTTATGTAGTCTGATGACTGATGCCATTTCTTGAGAAAACGAACTAACAATAGTTGCAAGTTTTTCTGCAGGTAACTCTAATGTCATAGTAGTAGAGCCAACTAAATCCACATACAAAACCACAATGTTGATTTTTTTAAAAACATGCTCTCTCAAAAATTCCTCAGAATCATCTATGACTCCGGTGTACTCATATCCTTTTTTTAAAGCTCCCCAAACTCTTTTTTGAGTTTCCATGATCATGGTTTCAGAATCCATTAATGTTTCTCCTCTTTTGGCAAGGATGATATCTACAACATCAGGAGATTTCTTCTCAGGTTCGGATTTGTCTGATGACATCTCTAATTCTGTATAAAATGGGACTTTTGAACCTATTCTAGTGGAAAATCGACTCCACATGTGGGGCATTTTCCTCGATTTCCAGCATATTTTTCTTGATAATATATGACGATCTTAGTATAGCAAATGTTACAAAGAAAATCATCATCAGTCATTTACTTAACATTACATTTTCTACGTTATATCATTTTCATGGTGTAAGGTTTAAGGAGTGCAAAAAATCGCTAATTTTGTGCGTCTTGGTATAAAGTCCCCCAATGAATTTATTCAAATTTTAAATTCTAAAAATGAAGAAATTCAAAAGTCTTTTCTTAAAAAAATTCAAGAGATTACAAAGCCTATTTCAATCAAAGTTATGCTAGGTGATGCAACAGTAACTGAACAAAAAACATTTGATCCAGAATTAGTTAAACAATACTACGAAAACATAATGAAAAAGTTAACGGGTTGGACACTGCAAGAGGTATCTATTTCAAATAATGAGGATCTACGTAGAATTTTTACAAAATTTGAAATTCAAGAAGATAATTACCTAATATCAGGACATTTATCTTTACAATACCATGTTTTATTATTTTACAAACCGGATCAGAGAGTTGTTGAATCTCAAAAAGAGCTTGCAAAGATAATAGATGTTACAAAAAACAAAGAGCAAGAAATGTCAGATAATAACGACCAGCTTGTTTTAGATAAACTAAAAGAGAAAGGATACAAAGATTTTGATCATCAAAAGTTATTTGAAATATTTTTTGAAAATGACAAATTAAGAGAACAGATTGTCAAAGAGATAGAAGAAAATTCAGAAACAGATTTTCAAGAACTACAAAAAAGAAAAAGTGATTTAGTTGCAGAGCTGGACAATTTGCTAGTTGAAACATACCAAACAAGTTCAGTTTTAATCGATGATGCAAAATTAGTTACAGGAGAAGAAGGTTGTTTGTGTACTCTAGACATAGAATTTGTCAAAGATGGAATAAAAGAAGGATTGTTTGATCCTAGAAAAATTTCCGATTCGACAAAAGCCAAAATTGAAAAAAGAATCGTTGAGATTTTAGAGAACCTTTAATTTTCAAAAAATCATTCTTAATTTAACATCATTGAACAAAGATTCAGGTTCAATTTTTTGTGTCTTAATTCATTGATAAAATTTGATAAAAAATGTAATTTTTCAATGGAAGAAGTAAAATATATCACCAAAATAGAATCATTCCCATTGAATCCAACTTATGATGACATCCTAAAAGCAAATTCCATGAAAAGTGAAAAGATTAGGAAGACTCCACTAGTATATTCTCCTACTTTTAGTATGCTTAGCGAATCTAAAGTTTATTTAAAATCGGAATTTCAACAAAAAACCGGTGCCTTCAAAATAAGAGGGGCCTATTATAAAATTCAAAATTTAACTCCAGAAGAAAAACAAAGGGGGGTAATAGCTGCATCTGCCGGGAATCATGCACAGGGCGTAGCATATGCTGCAAATGCGGAAAAAATTTCTTGCACAATAGTCATGCCAAAAAATGCATCACCTGCAAAAGTGTCAGCTACAAAATGGTATGGTGCAGATGTGATTTTAGAAGGAACTAACTATGATGAAGCTTCAACTAAAGCAAAAGAAATTGCAAAAGAAACAGGTTCCATTCTAATCCATGCATTTGACGATCCAGAAATAATTGCAGGACAAGGCGTAATTGGATTAGAAATACTAGAACAAATGCCAGATGTAGAAGAAGTTTATGTTCCAATTGGTGGCGGAGGTTTAGCTGCAGGTGTTTTAATTGCGATTAAAGCAAAGAATCCTAATATCAAAGTAATTGGAGTGCAATCAAGATCATTTCCTTCAATGTACGAATCTTGGAAGAAAGGTGCCATAACTAGTGTGGGCGGTGCTAGAACCATAGCAGATGGTATATCAGTAAAAGTACCTGGACAAAACACCTTTGCGATAATTAATGAAATGATTGATGACATTGTTCTCGTGGATGATTCAGAAATTATAAAAGCAATGTTCCTTCTTATGGAAAGAATGAAAGTAGTAATAGAGCCAGCAGGAGCTGTAGGTTTGGCATACTTAATTTCACAAAAGCCATCGCCTGGGAAAAAGGTAGTATCTATTTTGGCGGGAGGTAACATAGACATGTATTTGCTGGGTCAAATAGTAGACAAAGGATTGGCAGCAATGGGGAGATTACTCAAAGTTTCTGTCTTGCTGCCTGACCGGCCAGGCGCATTCAAAGAAATTGTAGATGAAATTACTGCAGCTAACGCCAACATAGTAGAAGTTGTGCATGATAGGTTAAGCTCAAACATTAATGCAGGTTCTGCATCCGTTACATTAAGTTTGGAGACTGCCGGAAAAGAACAATCTGAAAATCTAATAAAATCATTTCAAAAGAAAAATATCCAGTTTGAGTTACTTACTTGAATTTTTTTTGAACAAATTTAGAAAGTCCTTGTTTTTTTAGTTCTTCAGACTCTTTTAGCACAGATTCATGTTGTGTAGTTTTGTGTTGTTTTAATTTCTTTTTTAGTTCTGTGAATTCATTTGCCAAAATTTTCATTGCATAAATTGCGGCATTTCCTGATTTGTTTATCCCTACTGCTACAACAGGAGAACCAGTAGGCATTTCTGAGATAGACAATAACGAGTCCAAACCACCAAATGCTGAAAATTTTGAATTATCTGTTTTCTTAGATTGCTTATCATTATAGACCAAAATAGGAACACCAATTACAGGGATGGTTGTGTGGGATGCAATCATCCCAGGTAAATGGGCCGCACCACCTGCCCCTGCTATTATCACCTTGAAACCCATCTTTTCTGCATGTTCTGCATATTCTGATAATCTTGCAGGGGTTCGGTGAGCAGATACTATTTGATCTTCATGTTTAACTTTAAAATCATCCAAAATTTCCGCTGCACCTTTCATAATCCTACTATCGGAGCTTGAACCCATTATGATTCCCACTAGAGGTTTTTTAGAAAATGTCATGATGATCTAAAAACAAGGTCAGTTATTATCTATACTGCATAAAAAATAAAGCACCTTTTTGCAAATCAGCATTAGCTATTTTTACTCCCCTCAAGTTGAATTACCAATGGGAAAAATATTGGGTATTATTGGAGGAGGTCAACTGGGCATGATGATTACAGAAGATGCAAAAAAAATGCCAGAGCAAATCTCAAAGGTAATAGTGCTTGATCCAACACCAAATTGCCCTGCAGCACAGGTAGGTGCTGAGCAAATAATTGCTGATTTTAAGGATAAAAAAGCCATTGAAGAGTTAGCAGAAAGGTCAGATATCATCACATATGAAATTGAATCAGGGGATAGCGATGTCCTAAAATCAGTAGAAGTTAATGCTGAAATCGATCCTTCTCCTGAAACACTCCGAATAATTCAAGATAAATTTTTACAAAAGACATTCTTGTCGGAAAATAACATCCCTGTTGCAGATTTTATACAGATAGATTCTATTGAGGATCTATATGCAGGATTAGAAAAATTTGGATATCCAGCACTTCTAAAGGCACGACGTGATGCATATGATGGTAGAGGAAATTACAAAATAGATAACCCTGATGAAATCAAAAAGGCATTTGACTATTTTAAAGGTCAGAAACTAATGCTTGAAAAATTTATTCCGTTTAAAATGGAAGTTTCAGTAATCGCTGCAAGGAATACAAAGGGAGAAATCAAAACCTATCCTTTAGTTGAGAATATACATGAAAAAAATATTTTGAGGCAAACAATTGCACCTGCAAGAGTTTCAGAAGAAATATCAAACCATGCTGAAAAGATTGCTCAAACCACAATGTCAGTTTTGAAAGGAGCAGGAGTTTTTGGAATTGAAATGTTTTTGACAAATGAAAATAAAATTTTGATTAACGAAATAGCACCCAGAGTTCATAATTCAGGTCACCATACATTACAATCAAGTGAGACATCACAGTTCGAGCAGCACCTTCGGGCGATTTTAGGATTAGAATTAGGAAGCGTTAAACTTGTAAAACCAACCATAATGTATAATATTTTAGGATCAGCCGGATTTGAAGGAGAGTACACCCCCATAGAAATTTCTCAAGAAAATTTATTTTTGAAAATGTATGGGAAAAAAATCTCCAAGCCTCAAAGAAAATTAGGCCATCTCAATTTAGTTGCAAAAGAAAATGAATCAATAGATGATCTTATAGAAAAGATAGAAAAGATAAAGGAAAAACTCCAAACAACTCCCCTACAGTAAATATTTCTGGAAAATAAAAAAAATCTAATGCCAAATAAACTTGGGTAGTCATAAGTTTATTAATAAAATCAAAAGAAGCACAACTATGGTATTAGTTCCTCATGTATTATCAGGAATATCGATAGTACTTTTAGTAATTTATGGAATAGACGTTCTTGTAGGCGGTGGTGGTGCAGGAGATGGATTCTTACCATTTGATGCAATGACCAGAGGAATTGGATTTGGATTTCCACCTATAATATTATCATTTATCGCGTTTTTTATGGCAAAAAATCCCCCATTCAAAGGTCTAGGAATTATGTTGATAATTACAGGTGCATTGATAATAATAGGAGGTGCAATTTCTATGACATCTGCAAGTGAATCAGAAAACACAACCAGAATGGCAGGTGAGGGAGGAGCATTGATTGCAATTGGTGCAATTATTGCTGCATTAGGCGCCATAAAGATAAAAAAAGCAACATCTATTGCATCATAGATGCCAATTTGCAAAAAATGTGAAAGTGACGTTTCTAAAGTATATGATTGTGAACATACTGATGATCAAGAATACTGTAAAGAATGCTATACCGAACTTCATTACTATCTAACAGAAAAAAACGAATGATGATTGCAGCATCACCGATGAATTAGAGTTATAACACGAAAAATTAAAAGATAAAAAATGAAAGCGATTATTTTGGCAGGTGGGAGAGGAAAACGCCTAAGACCAATAACAGATTATGTTCCAAAACCCCTAGTTCCCTTAAACAACGTACCAATTATTGAATGGCAGATAAGATATCTAAAACAATTCAATGTCGATGAAATAATAATTTGTACTGGTTACAAAACAGAAATGATTGAGCACTTTTTAGAGACTAAAGATAATTTTGGAATAAAAATAAAATTTTCAATTGAGAAAACCCCTTTAGGGACAGGAGGGGCAATAAAACAAGCTGGAAAATCAATTAAAGATAAATCGTTTTTTGTAATTAACGGAGACACCATCACAGATATTGATTTGAGGAAATTAGAAAAATCACTCAACTCCATTGCAGCAATTGAACTAAGAACTAAATTCGGTATTATGGAAACAGAAGATAATAAAGTTACAAAGTTTAGAGAGAAAAAAGAGATTTCAAATGTTTGGATGAATGCTGGAATATATCACCTCTCAAGTGCAGTGCTTAAAGACTTGCCAAAAAAAGGTGACATCGAAAAAACAGTATTTCCAGATTATGCTAAAAAAGGAACACTAAACACAGTGAAATTCACAAATACAAAATGGTATTCCATAGATTCTTTCAAAGATATGGAAGAATGCTCCTTAGAAGTAGAGAAAATAATAAAATAAAATCAGTTTTTTATGCACCTGTTCGATGCAGAGTGACCATCAAATATGCGATTTCGTTTACAAAGTTTTCATCTTCTTTTGCATTTGAAGCATATTTTGTTGCAGTTTTCCAAAAAACGCTTTTTTGGTCATGAATTTCTGAAAATATTTGCTCGCTCATGTAATATTACTAAAAAATATAATCATAATATTCAACCTCAAGGATAATTCACCCAATGCTTAAACAGTTAAACCACAACACGGAGTGCAGACCAGCGTTTTTCTAGAGGCGTATGAGAAAGAAACACTAGAATATACAAGCAAGATAAAAATGCCATGAGAATTGCCTGTAGTCTAGGCTCATTACTATCAGTAAATCAAGTTTTAGAATGCTCAGAAATTTTATCAAATACTTCTATTGATACCATTTGGATTCCAGAAACTTGGGGAATGGAGAATTTTTCTATGCTGAGTATGGTCTCACAAAAAGCTCCACAACCTAAAATTGGCTCGTCTATAATTAACATTTTTTCTCGCAGTCCAGCTTCGATTGCCATGGGTGCCACAACTGTAGATACAATATCAAACGGCAGGTTAATCCTAGGTCTTGGAACCAGCAGTCCTCCAATTGTAGAGGATTTCCACGGAAGTAAGTTTGAAAATCCCGTAGTAAGAATGAAAGAATATGTTGAAATTATCAAAATGATTACATCTGGAAAACCAGTTAATTATTCGGGCGATATTTTTCAATTGAAGAATTTTTCTTTGCTTATAAAACCCAAAAGAAAAACAATTCCAATTTATCTGGCCGCAGTTAATAAAAAAATGCTAGATTTAACATGGAATATTGCAGATGGTGTAATTTTTTATTTACGCCCTCTAAAAGAAATGAAATCAACTATTCAAACAATGCAATCCAAACAAAAAATTGATGTTACTTGTCAGATGATAACATGCGTATCAGAAGATTCAGAAATTGCAATTAATAGGTGTAAAAAAACTCTTGCCTTTTATGTTGCTGTGGGAAAAATTTACAGAGAATTTCTTGCAAAAAATGGATATGCCAATGAAACAAATGATATTTTTGAAGAATTCAAAAAATCAGGGTTGGAATCAATTCATGAGTTTGTCTCAGATAGCATGGTGAAATCTTTGACAATAGCAGGAGATCCTGAAACATGTAAAAAACAACTGGTAAAAGTAAGAGAAACAGGCGTGGATCTTCCAATCATTCAATTCAATCCCGTAGGAGAGGTGATTGAATCTTTTAGGTTATTTTCAAAAACATTTTTTGAGGAAAAATAATGGATAAAGTAGCAATAGCAGGTTATGGAATTACAAAATTTACAAAAGATGATTCCAAAATAGAATCCGTCTTGTTGAATTCATCAAGAAATCTTTTTAGAAATAGTCCTAATTTAACTCAAAAAGATATTGATGCAGTTTTAGTTTCAAGTAACAATAATTCGAAATACCTTTCTGCAATTTTGTCAGAAATATCTGGAATCCAACCAAAAATTGCACATACTGTTGAAAGTTTGTGTAATTCAGGTACAAACTCTATAGTTGCAGGATATTCTTACATTGCCTCTGGTTTGGCAGATTGTGTTCTAGTTTCAGGAGCTGAAAGATATGATAGTCCTGGACAAATTTTAGAATGGGATAAATTTAGGGGAGAATTCAAACATCCGATTTTTTGGGCATCTATTTTTTCAAAAGCTTACAAGCAAAAGTATTCTATAAAAGATGAAGATCTTGCCTTGGTGTCGGTAAAAAATCACAAGCAGTCAATCAACAATCCAAACGCATTATCTCAAAAAGAATATTCAATTTCAGATGTGTTGAATTCTAAAAAACTAACAGACGATTTACGTTTACTTGATTGCTCAAGACCATGCACTGGTGGTGCGTCCATTTTGTTAACATCAGAAGAAGTTTGTAAGAATTTTACTGATTCTCCTGTATGGATTACTGGGATTGGACAAAAAACAACATCTGCAAGTTTTACAAAGAACCTTACTTTCGATAATATGGAATCAACTAAAAATGCAGCTATACGCGCGCTACAAATGTCCAAACATAGTGTAGCTGATGTGGATGTGATGGAACTTCATGATGCTTTTTCAGTATGTGAGCCTATGGCCTTAGATTCTTTGGGAATGACTCAGGAGGGTAAAGGAATGGATATGGTAAAAGAAGTTTACGAGACAGAAAATACGAAAATCAATCCACGTGGAGGAATAATAGGCTCAGGACATCCACTTGGTGCAACTGGAATAGCTCAGACCATCGAAATAACACAACAATTGCAATCAGTTGCTGGAAAAAGGCAGGTAGATAATGCAAAAATTGGATTAGTTCACAACATGTCTGCCGCATCTACTTCATCCACAGTTTTGGTGTTAGAAAATTGAATTTTGAATCAGAATTAAAAAAAGGAAATTTGGTAATTTCGGAATGTATTGATTGTAAAAAAATAACATGGCCGCCGTCAGAATTTTGCAATCAATGTCTAAAGGAAACGTCTTGGAGAAAATGCTCGGATCTTGGAAAAATAATAGAATTCTCAAAACAAAATGACATCTACTTTGGAATAATTCAATTTGAAAATAGCATTAGAATAATGGGAAAGATTATCTCTGGTAATCCAGAAGTAGGCAAAACAGTCCAAGTTGTAGAGTGTGGGGTTTCAGATAGTGAGTATGTTCTAAAAATGAAGGTTGTAGAAGAATAGTTTAGAATGTCTTTACATAATGGATTTGAACTTATTTTATGTCCGATGATTTCAGAATGTTGAATTTTCAACAATCACCGGGATTCAGAAATGAATCAATGAAATTTCTAATTACGATTTAATTAATTTTATGTGGGTTGTGTAGAATTATAAAAAAGATAGAGCGTAAGGTAATGTCATTATTACCTACCTTTCTATATCTATCATAGATCAAAATAATTTATGGTTTTGAAAACTAAATCACTTTCAATTTTAAAAAATAAGGAAAAAATAAAATCAAAAAATCACCGAAAAGCAGTTCGCACTAGAAGGCAGCGAGGATATCATTGGGAAGATACCATTGTAAAACGATTCAATTCAGTAAATGACTGGAATGCATTTAGGTTAGGTTCCCCAAGCACTGCACTACCAGATGTCTTGGCAGTAAATAATACTAAAAGCACCATTTTTACAATAGAAGCCAAATCAGGCACAACAAACTCACTTCCAGTACCAGAGGATCAAATTGAAAGATGCCTAAAATGGATTAACATATTTGAGATTTACAAGATAAGAAAAGTGATACTTGCCTTCAAATTCCTGTCAAAGAAAAGAACAGGTTTAGGAACCTATGAAAGTAGAGAATTAAGAGAATTCTACAAAGTCTGGGATCCCTCTATTCCAATCGCAAAATGTTCGTGTAGTTATGACGGTCAGATATTTACTCAAATTGATGGAAAAAGGCAAGAGATTCATCTAGAAGATCTTCCAATGCCATTCAAAACAAAATTTCGAAATAGTGCCTAACTTGTTTCATATTTATCAGATCATTTTTTAATGATAGGACCATCATAACCAACATGTCGGAAGACAAAAAAACCTTAGAATCAGATACTCCAAAAATAGAATCCCTGTTAGATCTAGTAACTGAGACTGAGGATGTAAATTCTAGAATTACTTTTGAGGAGTTCACAGACGAGCGAATTTTGATTAGTCATGATTCTACTGGAAGCAAACAAATGAAAATAAAGGTACTAGAAGTATCAGATGAGAACCCACCTTCAAAATGGAAATTTGGAGATCGAGTAAAAATAAGTAAAATTCTCATCACCATAAAACATCTTGAAACTCAAGAGGTTGAAGAAGGAGAATTTGATATTGAAGCAATTGAAAGAGAACTTGCAGAAAAAAGGCACTATACATCAACTAACAGATGGATACCTGCAAATGACATCAAAAATGGATATGTTATAGGATCAATGCATACAAGATTAATCAGCGATGCTTCTGCTTTGGACTATATCGTTTTTTAGTAGATCAAAAACAACAGCCAGGATTAGACTAAATTCAACTAAAAACATTTAAGCACCAAAATTGGAAATCTGAGTAATGAGCGCAAAAGAAGTAGATGTTAATGGAACAGAATACCGAATTGTTCTAACAGAGCAAGTAATCGGTCATGTCAATAACCTAAAAAATCTCTACAATGCAGCCTACGAAGACCCAGAGAGTTTTGAAGATGTAAGTGCAGAGATTTCCAGTACCATCAATGAAATTGCAAGTACAGTAGAGCCAGAAGCAGAAGACAGTGATTTGGACGGACTAATTCAAGAAATAATCAAAGCAGTAGACAATAAAGCCGAAGAAATTGAAAAAGAACTAGAAGCCAAACCAAAAAAAGAGACTAAAAAAGGCAAAGGTAAATCAAAATAGAACCATTTGACCTGCATATCATAAAAAATTGCAGTATTACTTTTATTGTAAATAAAGAGACGGTATACAAATGACTAAAAGTTGTGAATGTGGAATTTGTGATCATTATACTGAGCAAGAATGTCTAAACAAAGAATGCAAATGTTGCTTGAATTTCCATGAAAGATCAGGCCCCAAACAAAAATAGTCTTTATTAGTTAATTTTTCAAGATTTAAAACAACTACAATTTTTTGCCATGTGTCTTGAACACCCAATTAGTCTATGATCTTTGCAGCCACACAAAACACATTTTTTTTGTTTATCTGACATAATCTATAGTTCTTGGAGAATATCTTCTATTTTACTAATTAGTCGTTTATCTTGGAGGGCTTCCATAATTTTTAATCTCATGTTTTTTAGTCGGTCCTTGTCATTTGAATAAAGAGTAGACATTGTATCTATTTCCTGCAGAAAATAATAGTTATTTAGAAAATTTTGAATTTTTGGTTTTAAATCTAGGAGATCTCTAGATTGAAAATTTTCAGGTTCAAGTTTTTTTGCCATCACACTAAAAAAACCATTTATTTTCAAAAGTTCTTTTTTTATAATATCAAGATCACCCGGTTGATCTTGTAGGTTTTGTATAACTGTGTATGAATCCCAAATTTGCTGCAACACTTTTTTTGCGTAATCATAATCAGCACTCATCTTTGATTTTTGGTAAAATTTTCTAATCTAATAACCTTGGGTAAGAAAATTTATCTCAAGACATCAAAAAATTACTCTTAACTTTAAATTATCATTGTTATTTCAGACTGACATTGCAAGGCGACGCATATCTAAAATGTATTGATTCTCAATGTGGTTTAGAATATCCAATATCAAATACTAATGTGCAGTGTGAAAATGGGCATCTTTTAGATGTAAAGTACAAAAACAAACCAAATGAATCGCTCAAAGAAGTTTTTGCAAACAGAGGTAGAATGGACAAGGATATTATTTTCAATGAAAGCGGTGTTTGGCGATTCAGAGAATTGTTAAATTTTTGTGAAATTGATACTGAAGATATCGAAGCCTGTTCAAAGTATCTGGTCTCACTGGATGGTTCAGAGGGACGACAGTCAAAGCCATATCATATGTCAAAAGCATCATCTTTCGTAGGAATTTCAAGTGATAATTTATGGTTACAACCAGAAGGATACAATCCCAGTGGATCCTTCAAAGATAATGGAATGGCAACTGCAGTAACTCATGCTAAAATGGTCGGAGCAAAAAAAATCGTTTGTGCTTCTACAGGAAACACTTCTGCCTCAGCAGGCATGTTTGCCGCCAATGAAGGAATTCAATGTGATGTGTACATTCCTGCAGGACAAATTGCTCCGGGAAAGTTAAGTCAAGCATATCAATTTGGAGCACAGATAGTAGAAGTTAATGGGAATTTTGATGATGCATTAAAACAATCATTAGATGATGCAAAAAATCATGACGGATATACAGTGAACTCTATTAATCCATTTAGAATTGAGGGTCAAAAGACAATCCCTTATAGAGCATTAGAGTATTTGAAATGGGAATCACCAGATTGGATTGTGTATCCTGGAGGAGCTTTGGGAAATACATCCAGTTGTGGAAAAGCTCTGATGGAGCTCTATGAATGGGGTTGGATAAAAAAAATTCCCAGAATTGCAGTGATTAATTCAGAAGGAGCAAGCACCTTATCTGATTTGTACAACGGAAAATTCCAAGAAGAAGAACTACGTTGGAATAAAGGAAAACC
>JACEMX010000161.1 GCA_013867335.1 Candidatus Nitrosomaritimum aestuariumsis | reverse complement strand
ATTTTAGAAGGCCTGTTGCTAAACACTGCAACTTTGGTTCCAAGTACAGCAGCTTCTGCAACATTGTGTGTAACAAATAAAATTGTCTTTTTGGTCTTCTCCCAGATCAGCTGCATCTCAATTAACAGCAAATCCCTTGTCTGGGCATCAAGTGCTGCAAATGGCTCATCCATCAATAACACATCTGGATCCATAACAAGTGCTCTTGCTATCGCTACTCGCTGCCTCATTCCAGTGGATAATTGATATGTAAACGAATTTGCAAACTTTGTCAGCTGCATCATATCCAGATATCTCTTTGAGATTTGTGCTCGCTCATCTTTTGGGATGCCTGCCATTTTGAGGCCAAACTCTACATTATCCTGGACCTTGAGCCATGGAAATAGAGCACCTTCCTGAAACACCATAATCCTCTCAGGCCCAGTAGTTGTGACTGGTTTACCATCAAAGAGAATCTCACCATCATCCGGTGTTTCAAGGCCTGCAACAATTCTCAAAAAGGTAGACTTTCCACATCCAGAAGGTCCAACCAGGCACACAAAGTCCCCATCTTCAACCTTTAGGTCAACACCTCCAAGAGCGGTGAGTTCATGGCTCTCATGTTTGAAATATTTTACAATACCTTTGGTCTCTAGTTTTGCCATTGTCATTTATTCTCCTGTAGGGATTCATTTGAAGCTATGTCAAAAAAAATCCCATCCAAGCTGTATCCGTCTCGCCCAAGATAGCCAAGTGAATCAGCTCTTGCAGCAAAAGTGTAAATGGACTCATCAACTGGGTCAGTTGTAATTTCCAAATTACCTAGCGCCTCATCAATCACACTATCTGAGAGTGATTGGCCCATATGATTTTGCATAAAGTCATTAAAAATAATTCGCGTCTCCTGTGGATTTTGGTTTATCCAGTTTACGGTTTGCTCGTGTGACTCTAACCAGTTTGAAATTATTTCAGGATTGTTTTGCACATATTCTTGTCGTCCAATTAATAAAACTGATGCAAACTTTTCTTGTGGCCAAAGTTCTTCTTCAAAGAATAGTCGTTGTCCTCCAAGTTCTTGAACAAGTATAGTGGCCCATGGTTCAGGAACCCATGCACCATCAATCTCTCCTTTTGTAAATAATGTGTAAATGTCAGGATTTGGAATATTCAAAACAATAACAGAGCCACCTTTTTCATATGATTTCAATCCGTTTTCTGAAAGATAGTTTCTTAAAGAAACATCCTGAGAGTTTCCAATTTGCGGAGCGGCAATTCGTTTTCCTGCAAAGTCCTCAACAGAGATTATCTCAGAATCAGGATGGACAATAAAACTTGCGCCCCCACTTGCAGCTCCAGACAAAATTACAACATCTCGGTTTTCAGATTTTAAAAAGCCGTTAATTGCAGGGCCTGGTCCAACATATGCAATATCAATAGAATTTGCATAAAGTGACTCTATAACTTGTGGTCCGCTATCAAACAATTTAGTTTCTATAGTAGTTGCATTTCCAAGATTATCCTCAAAAGTATCTCGCTCCATTCCAACTACTGGAATTGCATGGCCGATGTTTGGAAAAAACGCTACTCGGAGGGTTTCGTTATTTGCTTCAGAACCAGAATTTGTGACAAGTCCTACGGCTATGGCTACCAAAACTATTCCAATACCTGCTAAGATAGCCTTGCCTATTTTCATAAAACAGCGTTATATTTGACGGATAAATAATCATCGAATTTTAGCTCAAGCTAGCCAGAAATTTTCAGCCCGAGATTTTTGAAAAACAATATCACAAAAGATAAATTCCAAATTACGTCGGAAAAGATGTTTTATGACTCAAAAAGGAATTTTGGCATTTTCTGGAGGATTAGATACGTCGGTGGTTGTAAAATATTTACAAGCAGAGCACGACATGGATGTAATCACAGTTACAGTTGATGTCGGTCAAGGTGATGATCACAAAAAGATTGCAGCAAAAGCAAAAAAGCTTGGAGTAAAAAAGCACTACAACATTGATGCCAGAAAAGAATTTGCAGAAAAATACATCTTTCCTTCAATTAAAGCAAATGCACTATACCAAAAAAAATATTGTTTGGCAACTGCACTTGCAAGACCATTAATTGCTGAAAAAGTTTTAGAGATTGCAAAAAAAGAAAAAGTAACAGCACTTGCTCACGGGTGTTCGGGAAAAGGAAATGACCAAGTAAGATTTGACATCACACTTCGTTCAGGTTCTGATTTACCAATTATTGCACCAATCAGAGACAAAAATCTAGACAGGGAAACTGAATTAAAATTTGCAGACAAACACGGAATTCAAATTGACACTGTTGCCAAAAAGTTCAGCATTGATCAAAACTTGTGGGGCCGCGCAATCGAAGGAGGAGTATTAGAGGACCCATACAACGAACCACCTGATGATGCCTTCATTTGGGTTAAGACAAAAAACTTGCCGGACAAACCAACTTACTTGGAAATTAAATTTGAAAAAGGAGTACCAGTTGCAGTAGATGGAAAAAAACTAGATGCGGTAAAACTAATTGAATATCTAAACAAAAAGGCAGGAGATGCAGGTGTTGGAATTGTAGACCACATCGAAGACAGGGTTGTTGGGATAAAATCCCGTGAAGTGTATGAGACCCCTGCTGCCACTTGCTTAATTGAGGCACATCAGGACTTGGAGAAAATGGTCCACACAAAACACCAAAACAAGTTCAAGTCGCTAATTGATGATGAATGGGCATATCTTGTATATTCTGGGCTTTGGCAGGATCCACTCAAAGATGATCTTGATGGATTTATTGAAGCCTCACAAAAAACAGTTTCAGGAACCGTGAAACTCAAACTATTCAAGGGAAATGTCAGAGTTGTTGGACGAAAATCTTCAAAGTCGCTTTACAGTCATGAGATTGCCACATATGGCACAGAATCAACATTTGATCAGAGATTAGCCAAAGGATTCGTAGAATTGTGGGGAATGCAGTCAACAGAAGCTAATAAATTACAAAAGAAGAGGTCAACAAAAACATGAACTGCCCAGAATGTGATGCAACTCTAAACATCCCAGACGACGCCTCAGTTGGAGAAATTGTCTCCTGCCCTGATTGTGGTGCAGACTTTGAAATCGCAAGTAAAGACGGATCAAATGTTGTGCTAAAACAAGCAGAAAGTGTAGGCGAAGACTGGGGAGAGTAATGTCAAAAGTCTGTATCGTCTTTGACCGATTAAGGTCCGAAGAGAAGATGCTCCAAAAGGAAGCATCTGATCTTGGATGCGATACATCGATGCTTGATGCCAAAATCACCAAAATTAACACAGATAGTAAAAAAGAAGATTATGATCTTGGAGATGTTGTTTTAGAAAGATGTGTGAGTTATTTTAGAGGGTTGCACTTTACGTCCAGTCTAGAGTTTATGGATGTTCCAACCATAAACTCGTATGATGTGGCAAACATTTGTGGCAACAAGATGATTATGACACTGAGATTAAAAAAACACAATGTTCCAACTCCAAAGACATACTTTTCATTTTCAAGTGAAAGTGCATTAGAAAATCTAGAAAAAGTTGGATACCCACTTGTAATCAAACCATTAATTGGAAGTTGGGGCCGGGGAGTCATGCCTCTTAAAGACAAGGATACTGCTGATGCCATAATGGAAATTAGAGACATAAATGATGGCCCACATGATAGAATTTACTACCTTCAAGAGTTAATCCAAAGACCCCCAAGAGATATTCGTGTAATTACCGTAGGTGATGAGCCAATTGCTGCAATGTACAGAAAGTCATCAGAGGGATTTAAGACAAACATTGCACTTGGGGCAGACCCAGAACTCTGTGAGATCACAAAAGAAATGGAGGATATTGCAGTAAAGGCCTCAAAGGCAATGGGCGGAGGTATTTTGGGAATTGACATGATGGAAGATGAAAAAACAGGACTAGTGGTTCACGAAGTCAACAACACTGTAGAGTTTAAGGGATTGGCAAGAGTCTCCAAGAGAAATATTCCAAAAGCTATGGTAGAATACGCTTTGAGTTGCATTAGGAAATAAATTATACTCCATTACGACACAGTTTATCATGAAAGTAGGAGTAGTTGGCGCTTCAGGATATGTAGGAGGAGAAACCCTTCGTTTACTTGTAAATCACCCAGACGTTGAGATCAGCATGGTAACCTCACGACAGCATGTCGGAGAGTATTTGCACAGAGTTCAACCAAGCTTGAAGGGATTTACCGATCTAACATTTTCAGAGATGGATTACGAGAAAATTTCAGACCAATGTGATTTGGTGTTTACTGCAGTACCACATGGAACAGCAACTGAAATTGTAAAGGCCCTCTACGACAGAGGTATCAAAATTATTGATTTGAGTGCAGATTATAGATTACACACCCCTGAAGATTACGATAAATGGTATGGATGGGAGCACCCACATCCAGATTATTTGAAAAATTCTGTTTTTGGAGTTCCTGAATTACACAGAGAACAAATCAAAAACGCACAGCTTGTATCATGCCCTGGTTGTATGGCAGTAACATCAATGCTAGCACTAGCACCACTAATTCGAAATGATCTGATTGATACTGAGCACATTGTAGTTGATTCTAAGATTGGCTCATCAGGAGCAGGTTCAGGCTCTGGTACTGCGCATGCAATGCGAGCAGGAGTTATCAGGCCATACAAGCCTGCAAAACATAGACACACCGGTGAAATCGAACAAGAACTAAGTGAGATTGCAGGAAGAAAGATTCACGTTTCAATGAGCCCACATGCAGTAGATGTAGTACGCGGAATATTATGTACCAATCACACATTTATGAAAAAAGATATTGAAGAAAAAGAATTGTGGAAGCTTTATCGTCAAACTTATGGTGAAGAAAAATTTGTCCGATTGATTAGAGACAAAAAAGGATTATACAAATTCCCAGATCCAAAGTTCTTGGTTGGTTCAAACTTTTGTGACATCGGATTTGATTTGGATGAAGACAATCATAGATTGATTGCCCTATCAGCTTCAGATAACCTGATGAAAGGAGCTGCAGGTTCAGCCATTCAGAACATGAATGTAATGTGTGGATTCGATGAGATGGATGGTTTAAGATACACACCACTAACACCGGTTTAGAAATGATTACAATCAAAATCGGTGGAAGTGTGGTAGATAACTTACATCCTTCAACAATTTTAGATATCAAAAAAGTTGCAGAAACAGAAGGAGTGATTATTGTTCATGGCGGAGGAAAGGAAGTCACCAAAGTTTGCGAACAGTTAGGGAAAGAACCAAAGTTTGTCACATCCCCCAGCGGAATCAAAAGCAGGTATACAGACAAAGAAACTGCTGAAATTTTTACCATGGTTATGGCCGGACGAATAAACAAGACAATAGTTCAGATGCTTCAAAAAAATGGAGTTAATGCAATTGGTTTGTCCGGAGTAGATGCCAAAGTGATACAGGCAGAAAGAAAAAAGAAGCTACTAATCGTAAATGAAAAAGGCCGAAAACAGGCAATTGATGGAGGATACACAGGTAAAATTCGTCAAATTAATTCAGAATTAATCAAATCCTTGCTTGATCAAGGCCTCACTCCAGTCATCTCCCCCATTGCAATAAGCGAAGAGTCTGAATTTCTCAATGTAGATGGGGACAGAGCTGCAGCATATGTGGCAGGAAGAGTAGGAACTGACAAGGTGCTTTTCATCACAAATGTAGATGGGCTTTTGATGGATGACAAACTGGTAACTAAACTAACTCTTGCAGAAGCAAAAGAAATCAGGCCAAAAATTGGTCCCGGAATGGAGAAAAAAATCCTAGCATCAACTGAAGCATTAGACATGGGAGTAAAAGAGGCTTTGATTGCAAATGGTCAGAAAGAAAATCCTATATCTGCAGCAATTTCTCATGATAACTGTACGGTGATTCAACATGAGTGAAGACCAATTTATGGGAAACCTCTATCAGAGATTTCCAGTAACAGTTGAGAAAGGAAAAGGAGCCCATGTTTGGGATACTGATGGAAAAGAGTACATTGATTGTATGGGAGGCTATGGCGTTGCACTTGTCGGACATCAGAATGATAGAGTAAACAAAGCAATTAAAGAACAAGTTGACAAAATCATTACAGTTCACAGTTCTCTTTATAACAAAACAAGAGAAGAGTTTCTCAAAACACTGATTGGTCTTGCACCAAAAAATCTAACACAGGTTCATCTAAACAATAGTGGAGCAGAAGCTGTAGAAGCTGCAATGAAATTTGCAAGAAAGTTTACTGGCAAAAAAGGAATGGTTGCAATGAAAGGCTCCTACCATGGAAAATCCTTCGGAGCATTATCATTAACATTTAATCCAAAATACAAAAAAGCATTTGCACCATTAGTAGAAAAAGTATCTTTTGCATCATACGGAGATATGGAATCCCTCCGCTCAGTAATTGATGATGACACTGCATTTGTGATTTTAGAGCCAATTCAAGGAGAAAGCGGGATAGTTGTTGCACCTGATGGATTCCTACAGGAAGTAAGAAAGTTGTGCGATGAGAAAGGAATTCTTTTAATTTTTGACGAAATTCAGGCAGGTCTAGGAAGAACTGGACGATTATGGGCTTGTGATCACTGGAATACAGCTCCTGACATCATGTGCCTTGCAAAAGGAATTGCAGGAGGAGTCCCAATGGGCGCCACACTTGTAAGACCAGATATTTTGGCATCAATTAGCAAGGGTGAACACTCCTCAACGTTTGGAGGAAACCCATTATCATGTGCTGCAGGAGTGGCAGCTCTCAAAGCCATAACTGAAGATGGTTTGATTGAAAATTCTGAAAAGATGGGAAAAATTTTCAGAGAAGGACTTGAGAAACTAAAAGAAAAGCATGCGATAATCAGAGAAATAAGAGGCAAAGGCCTAATGATAGGAGTAGAGTTAAAGTTTGAGGTAAGAGACATACTGATGAATTTAATCAAAGAGGGAGTTTTGATGCTTTATTCTGGTAGAAATATTCTGAGAATTCTTCCCCCTCTAGTAATAACTGAAGAAGATATAACAAAAGTTTTACAAGCCTTAGATTCTGTACTTACAGAAGAGGAGAAGAAAAGAAGTGTTCAAGGATAAAGTAGACGAAAAAATTATTGATTTTCTTAGAGAAAATTCCAGAGAGTCTTTTGTAGATATTGGAAAGAAACTAAAGCTTTCAGAATCAGCAGTTAGAAGGCGGGTTAAAAATTTAGTAGACACAGGTGCAATCAAGAGATTTACTTTAGAGCTTGGAGAAGAAAATGTAACCAGCGCAATAGTTCTAGTTTCAGTTGATTCTGCAACTGACACATCAAAAGTTTCAGTAAAACTTGCAAAACTAGAAGGAGTCAAGACAGTTTACGAAATTACAGGGCAGTATGATATTACAACAATTATCAGTGCATCAAACATTGCAGAGATTAACAATAGTATTGATGCGTTAAGAAAGATTCCAGGGGTTATTGATACCAATACGGTAATAATTTTAAGAAAAATAGTCTAAACCGACATTCGTTTTAAAAAATCGAAATTCTTTGAATTTAGGATCATCTTTGTTAAAATCCAACGAATGTAGTACGAATATGTTTATATGGAAAAATTATCCCAACGATTTCTGTAATGAAGGATCCGAATTACTATGCAGATTTGTACAACTCGTATGAAAAGAATCCAAAGAAGATTAGAGTTCTTGATAGCACTCTAAGAGAAGGAGAACAACACCCAGGAGTTTCTTTTACCAACAAGCAGAGAATACAGATTGCATGGATGTTAGATTATTTTGGAGTAGACCAAATTGAAATTTCTCCGGTTGTATCTGATGATCATAAAGAAGCAGTAAAAACAATCATCAAGCAGGGCCTTAATGCAGATATTGTTTCTCATGGACGAGCACTCAAAGAAGACATCGATGTTTCTCTGAGCTGCGATGCAAAATGGTGTGCAGCTTATCTTGGTATTTCAGACATTCACCTGAAAGACAAACTTCGAATCACAAGGCAGCAAGCAATGGAAAGGGCAGTAGAAACAGTAGAGTATGCAAAGTCTCATGGATTAAAAATTAGATTTACAGTTGAAGATGGAAGCAGAGCAGAGCCAGAATTTCTCTTAAAGATGTGCAGAGCGATAGAAGAAGCAGGTGTGGACAGAATCAGTCTTCCAGATACTGTAGGAATCCTACGTCCAGTGGGAATGTATAATTTTGTAAAAAAAGTCAGGTCAGCAGTAGACACACCACTTGATGCACATGTACACAATGATATTGGATTTGCACTTGCAAATGCTTTTGCTGCATGTGACGGTGGAGTAGATCAAATACACACTACAATTGACGGAATAGGTGAGAGAACTGGAATTCCATCACTTGCAGAAGTTTCAGTGGCATTGACTTACCTCTACAAATCTCCAAATGACTTTAGACTGGACATGCTTCAAGACTTGTCTCGATTAATTGAAGAATATACAATAATCAAGCCGTATGATTCAAAGCCCATTGTTGGAAGCTCAGCATACAAGCACAAAGCAGGAACCCACCTGGCTGCAATTCTCAGAAACCCAGCAGCCTATGAGCCTATTCCACCAAGAACAGTGGGTAACCGAAGGAGGATTGTTTTCGGGGAGCTTGCAGGAAAAACAGGTGCGTCTTATTTGATGTCCATTTTAGGGCTCGAAAAAGACAGCGAGTCTGCAAAAGCCGTTGCAACAGGTTTGAAGAACTTACGAATGGGGGATCTTATTGAAATTCCATTAGCAGACAGACTCGAAAAAAAGATAATTAATGACGACAAAAAAGAAAAACCCGAGGAAAAATAATGGCAAAATGCGATGAATGTGATGCAGATATCTCCATACCAAGCGATGCTTTAGAAGGAGAAATCGTAACATGTCCCGAATGCGGTGCAAGTTTTGAATTAGCAAAAGGTTCAGATGGTTTCGATCTAAAGCCGGCCCAAACGGTTGGCGAGGATTGGGGACAGTGAATCCTGACGTAACGATTCTTTACGATACCATCCGATGGGAAGAAAAAGCTCTACTAGAAGCTGGAAAAAAAAAGAATATCAATATCCAGATGGTCGATTGTAAAAAATTATTTTTAGATTTAGAGAAAAAACCAGAAGACTATGGAACTGTAATTCAGAGGTGTGTAAGCTATTACAGAAACCTTCACTCTACTGCAGCTCTTGAAGGTCTTGGTGTAAATGTAATCAATTGCCTTAACACAGGGATATTTGCCGGAAACAAGTTGTTTACCCACATGCTGTTGAAAAAACATGGAGTGCCAACACCTGATGCAACTGTCGCATTTTCCAAAGATGCGGCCATAGAAGCACTAGACATTCAAGGGTATCCCAAAGTCATAAAACCAACAGTAGGAAGTTGGGGAAGATTAATTTCAAAATTAAACGACAAAGACTCCGCAGATGGCATTATCGAGAGCCGAGAAAAAATGTATCCAATTTATCAAGTTCATTATTTGGAGGAATTTGTTCAAAGACCTCCCAGAGACATTAGAGCCATAATGGTTGGAGACAAAATTGTTGCGGCAATTTACAGAACTTCCGGTGATGGAAATTGGAAAACAAATATGGCCTTGGGAGGAACTGCAACCCCATGCCCAGTCACCCAAGAGATGGAGGAGATGTGCATTAAAGCAAAAGATGCCGTACAAGGCCAAATAGTTGGTGTAGACCTGATGGAAAGTGACGAACGAGGATTAGTAGTTCACGAGGTAAACAACACTACTGAATACAAAAACACTGTCAGAGTTTGTGATGTTGATATACCTTCATTAATGCTTGACTATGCAATGCAATCTGGCAAGTAAGAATTGGACACGACATTTACAGTAACACCAAGATTTGCAGTAAAGATGCTTGAGAAAGCTCTTCGTCTGTATACACCATCACTGAACGAAAGAGCAATGGCAGAATTTCTCGCAGACAAGTGTGATGATTTGGGTTTTGAAGATATTCACATTGATGAGGTTGGAAATATTTTGGCAAAGAAAGGCTCTGGCTCTCCAAAGATTCTCTTGTGCGGTCACATGGATGTCGTACCTGGAAAAGTAAAGGTAAGAAAAGAAGGAGATTCACTTTATGGAAGAGGTGCCTCAGATGCAAAAGCACCTTTGATGGCCATGCTTTTTGCAGCAGCTTCTATTCAAAATAACAATGGGACAGTAATTTTTGTTGGCGCAGTAGATGAAGAAGGAAATGCCACTGGGATTAAAAATTTAGTCAAAAAAGAGATGGATATTGATTACGCTATTTTCGGCGAGCCAAGCGGTATCAAACAAGTGACAATAGCATACAAAGGAAGATTGGCAATTAATCTAAAAATTACAGCAGAGGATAGTTCTCATGCTAGTGCTCCATGGCTCTCAAAAAACGCCATAGAAGAATCCATGATTTTTACAAATGAGCTCAAACAAGGACTTGAAAGTGGACAAGAAGAAAAAACCAAGGGAATGTTGCTTACTGCAACGCTAACTGAGATCACTGGAGGAACAAGCCACAACGTTACACCAAAAGAGTGCGTGGCAACAATGGATATCAGAATTCCAGTAGACATGAACTGTAAATCAGTTGAACAAAAAATTGCCACACTAGTAAAGGAAATTTCTGAAAGAAGACAGATTGAGGCATTTTACTCCATACTTGATGAGACTGAACCTTTTGAGGCACCACATAACTCACCAATTGTCAGAGCCTTTACCTTAGGTGTAATGGAAGTAGAACATTCCAGACCAACATTAATTCGTAAAACAGGAACTGGAGACATGAATGTCATTGGAAACCAATGGAACATTCCTGTTGTAACCTATGGTCCAGGGGATCCTCACGAAGCACATACAATAGATGAAAAGGTCTCAATTGATGAGTACCTTCGAGGGATTGAAATCTTAAAGAAAACTTTACAACATTTGAAACGACTTCACGATAGAAAAATGAAGATACAGTAATGCTTTGGTTTGTTGGCCTAGGAATTTCCGGTGCAAAATCAATACCGCTTGAGGCCCAAGAGGTTTTAGCAAAGGCAGACATCATTTATCTTGAACAATTTACTAGCCCTATTGGAAAATCTGACTTGTCAAAGATTAAAAAAATGACAAAAGGAGATTTCAGACCTGCAAAAAGATGGCTAGTAGAAGATGGGAATGAGATTTTAAAAAACGCGAAAAGAAATAAAGTTGTTCTTCTATCTTATGGTGACCCATACATTGCCACAACCCACATAGAACTACGCACCAGAGCCATCGAAGAGAAAATAAAAACAAAATCAATTCATGCATCTTCTTCTTTGACTTCAATGATAGGGGAGTGTGGCCTTCATTTTTACAAAGTTGGAAGAATTGCAACAATAATGAGTGAGATGAAATCACTTACCACTCCATACTATGTAATTTACAAAAATATCATCGAGGGAAATCACACTGTTTTGCTCTTAGAATATAATCAAGACAAAGATTTCTTCTTGGATCCAAAAGATGCACTGATGGGACTAGTAGAAACCGAAAAGGGGCAGAAACGAAACGTTATTGATTCGTCAACTTATGCAGTGGTGGCCTCAAGAATTGGATTTGCAAATCAATCAATTATTTCAGGAAAAATATCTAGCCTAAAAAAAATGGATTTTGGCAAACCACCACATACCGTAATAATTACAGGAAGACTTCACTTTACAGAATCAGATGCTCTGAAAATATTGGGAGATTGTCTTGATGAACCCACAGATAATTCTGAGAAGACAGAAAAGATTTCAATTCAAATGATGAAAAAATATGTTCCAATGGTTCGCGAAGCTCTAGAAGAGATAGAGCCTCACTACAAAGGACAAAAGGAATATCAGATAATTTTGGAAAACGCAGAGCTATACATTCGAGATGCAGAAAAATTTCTAGAAGACGGTCAAGATGAAGTTGCCATACTTAGTATCGGGTATGCAGATGGTTTGGTGGATGCCTTAAGATTGGCAAAAGGCTTTGATCCTAAGATGTAGTCATCGATGAATTAAAGAGTGGGTCAATTCTATAAAATAAAGTTGAAGCCGTTAGAGAAGCTAATTTTATCATCAATGTACGTGTCGTCATTAAGTGATAGAGACCCAACAGACATCATAAAAGAAAAAGTCGGAGTAACAGACGAGATAATTGACTCAAAAATACAGGAGTGTATTTCAAATCACCTGATCAATGAAGATAAAAAAACACTAACAGAAAATGGTAGAAGTTCTCTTAAAGTGGTATTAGCCGGAGGAGTTTTTGACATAATTCATCCTGGTCACATTCACACTCTAAATGCAGCAAAGTCCCTGGGAGATATCCTCATAGTTGTGATTGCAACTGACAAAACTGCCGAGAAGATGAAAAAGCGTCTTCCATTACATAATCAAAATCAAAGAAAATTGCTTGTAGACTCGCTCTCAATGGTGAATCTGAGCGTGGTTGGTCATGAAGGAGATATCTTCAAAACTGTTGACCTTATTCGACCGGAGATAATAGCACTTGGGTATGATCAGATTCATCAGGAGAAATTCATTACAGAAGGATGCAAGAAAATAAACCTGGATGTAACAGTTGCAAGGCTTCAGTCACCAATTCCTGAAGTATCAAGCTCTGTTATAGAAAAAAAATACGGTGAAGATATTCACGGTATCTAGATTATTTTCCATTAATCGGAATTGTAATTGTAACTTTTGATCCGTCTGAAAGCTTTGCAGTTTTTCGTATATTGGTTTTTGATATGAGCTCAATTGTAGAGGTGTCATGGTGTGTTCTTTCTAATCTAATTAATTGGCAGTCAACTGACGAGTTTAGTTTAGCAGAAAAGCACTTTACCCATCCATAAGTTCTCTTTCCATCAGAGTAGCCGTCAATGTGAACTCCATCCATCCCTTCAAATTGCCTGATTGCTTCGGTGTACTCTTTTTTCCCCAGTTTTACGTTAAAGGTTCCAGGGAATGGAACATAACCGATTTTTGTTTTGAATTGCTTTGTGTATCCTTTAAGGGACATATAGTATGCACCCTCGCCCATTCCAGAAACCAAGGATCCTTTTAGCAAAACATGAGAAGGAGAAGAGCTTAAACTTTTTTGTAAGACACCTGATAATTTTACCATCTCAGAATATCCTTTTGGAGTAATTTTTACAGAAACTTTTCTTCCGCTGATTATTCTTTCAATGAAATTATTTTGCTCTAATTCCAATAGATGTTTTGATGCAGCTTGCTGAGATTTTTTGATGCTTTTTCCTAAAGAAGAAGTGGTTATGGTAACAAAGTTGTGTTTTGCTCCTTTAGATAAAAGATGAGTGAGAGTTAGAATATGCTGAATCTTGAGTTCAGTCATTTAGAAACCCTATGCTACGCCTAAATCACCGAATGTTTTTAGAGTTAGGCCATCGGAGTTTGACAATTTTGCAACTCTGTGACCAATAACGCATTCAATTCCAGCGTTTTTTGCACCTTCTAAAAGTCTTTGAGTAATGATGCCATCAAGAAGAAGATATTTGATTCCAGTTTGAGTAGATAGTTTACTTACTACCTCGCTAATTGGAACTTTGAAAATTTCTTTTTGATCACCATCCAAAGCTATTGCTTCAAGTGTTTCATTTAGATCAGGGAATATTTTGGATGCCAAGTCAGCAATTGGTTTGTCTTCTTCTTTTTTGAGAGTTGGTGGAGCTGGTCCGCCGCTTTCAATTTCATCTTTAACAGGTTTTAGAATTTCATCTAGTCTTTGCGGTGTTAATTCTTCTACTTCCACACCAGTATCAGCTTGCAATTCATAATCAAGGTCAACTACTGATTTGAGTTCCTTTAGTATGAAACCGCCAGCTCTATCACCATCAATGAAAGCTACTACTTTATCTTTAGAATTACAAAGTTCTTTAATTGATTCGTCAATTTTTGCGCCTTCAATGGCAATTGCATTGTCATATCCAGCCCTTAGCAAGTTGATCACGTCTGCTCTTCCTTCAACAAGAATAATCCAAGGCGAATCATTAACGCCGGAGCTACAGGTTAGTTTTGATGGGCCGTAAGTTGAGAGTTTACGTGAATCACCTTCATGTACATCTCTGAGCATTCCTTCGCCTTCGCTTACTGTTTTAGTAGCCCAACGTTGTTTGATTTCTTTTGCTCGTTTTACGATATCGTCTTTCTTAGCTGCTCTAACATCATCGATTGACGTTAGTTTAAAGCTGCAATCAAATGGGCCTACTTTGTCAATGCTTTCAATTCCTGCGGCAATTAGTGCGCAGGTGTCAATATCAGTACTCATTGGAATAAGGGCTGTTCCACTTGTGGTATTAGCAGTGGATTTTGCATCAACTTCAATTCTTCCAACCTTAGAGACTCGTTGCAGTTCATTCAAGTTCATCTCCGGGCCTAACAGTCCTTCTGTTTGGCCGAAGATTGCACCGATTATGTCTGCTCTTTCAACGAGCCCATCAACTTCGTAGGAAAGTTTAACGTGATATTTGACAATTCCTGATTGAGGCATAAATTTTTCATCTCCTTAATTATCATGGTTGGGTTTTCGTTTCTCGATATATGAGGGTATCGCAAGCATTTGAATACAATAGTGTATTTTTGAGATTTTAAGTGTTCAATACACATTAGCGATTCTAAAAAATGAAAAATAAAAAACAGGTTTATTCAGTGCTAAAAGAGTGACCGCATGAACAGGATTTTGTTACGTTTGGATTATTGATTTTAAATCCTGAGCCCATAAGGCTTTCAATGTAGTCTACGTTTGCACCTTTAAGATGGTCTACACTGTAACTATCTACGATTAGTTTTACTCCGCTTTCCTCTAGTACCAAGTCGTCCTCTTCTGGTGCTTTCTCAAATCCCATACCATAGGATAGGCCTGAGCAGCCTCCACCTTGGACGTATACTCTAAGGTATTCAGGACTGTCTGCTTCTTCTTTCATAAACTCGACAATCTTCTCTGCGGCTTTTGGAGTGACAGTGATCAACTTTTGGGTTTGTTCAGATGCCATAATATCTCAAAAAGTCGTTTCAAATTATAATAAGCTTTTCACCCTAGACCGACTAGTAATTCAGGAAAAACTGAGAACTTTTAAGATTAGTGGTTAGGCTCAGCTATTTTAGAGGCAACAATCATGCCAATTACTTGGTCATTATCAATGACGGGAAGTTTTCTTATTTTTCTTAGAGTCATTAGTTCAGAGGCAGTTTTCATATCAGTCTCAGGCGAAATTGAAATCAATGGAGATGACATTATTCGACGGATTGGAGTATCAATAGGATAGGAATGTGCGATTATTTTTACAGCAAGATCAGTGTTAGTTACAATGCCTGTTGGAATCTGATTTTCTAAAACTACAATAGCCCCTGCTTTTGATTCTTCCATTAATTTTGCAGCATCATAAGATGAAACAGTAGAATTTACAGATAGGACAGAATCATCCATTACTTTTTCGATCCATAATTGCATGGTACTACTAGTAGCGTTCATTGACTAGAGGTAGTTTTGCAAATATTTCAATGACTAAAGTAAATCTCAGCTTTGATAATGATGCTCATCAAAATCTGAACCAAGGGCAACTTTTAAAATCACTGTTGAATCAGTGGTCTGGAATTTTAGGTCCTTGTCAGATGCAAAGTTACGAAATACTTGAGTCAGAAGTTGTTCGGTAAATACAGACCACTTCATCCCCAAATCATGCTGTATGATAAAGGTATGAAGCTCACCATCAATTCTGTGATCAGAGTTCATTCCAGAGGCCCTCATGTAATCCTCGAGGGTTTCAATACACCTTTCCAAGTCATAACCACCCTTGATGAACATAACATTATTTTTTATCATTGGAAATACGACATTAATTATCTCATCAATATCTTTCCCGTCAAGTTCCTCTCCTAATGATTCAAGTATTTCCCTTGGGACAGGAACCATTCCAATCTTATCAGAGTATCGGTCCCACTGAATGTATCTTTCCAGAATTTGCTTTACCAGTACATTTTGTGAGATTTTTTTTTGTTTTGCCTCACTATCCAGTTCGTTTATCAATACTTCTGGGAGTCGATAAGTAATACTCCTAGTAGTTTCTTTTTTTTGCTGTTGTTCCCTTGCTGCACCCATGTTCCCGATATCATAATCACATAGTCAGTTATTAATTCATGTTTCTAAATAGGTGCTCAAGGAAGATGATACGAGGTATGAGATTAATTTTATTTTTAAAACTAATAATGAAAATAAGAAAGAGTGTGGAATAGATTATTTTTTTGACTTGTTGACAAAAGCAGTCATTCGCTCTTCTCTGTCTGGATGAGTAAAACAGTTTCTCCAAGCAAGAAGTTCTATTGCAAGACCAGTATCGAGGTCTGCATTTCTTCCCTTGTTGATTGCAACTTTTGACATCTGGACACCCATTATGGAGTTTCCAGCAATTTGTTGTGCCATCTTTAGGGCCTCTTCTTGTAGTGAAGCTAGTGGAACTACTTGATTTACTAAACCAATTTCCTTTGCCTCATCTGCTTTTACCATCTTGCCAGTATAGACAAGTTCCTTTGCCTTTGCTATTCCTACAATTCTCATCAATCTTTGTGTTCCTCCCCAACCTGGTGGGATACCAATTGTGACTTCTGGTTGACCTAGTCTTGCAGTGTCTGCTGCAATTCTAATATCACAAGACATCGCAAGCTCACAGCCACCGCCTAATGCAAAGCCGTTTATGGCTGCAATCGTGGGTTGTTTTACAAGCTCCACTGTTGCTGTGACAAGCTGTCCTGTCTTTGCATACTCGACTGATTCATCTGCAGAGATTTTTGACATGTATTCAATGTCGGCTCCTGCAGAAAATGCCTTCTCACCTTCACCAGTAAGGATGATTACTTTTACAGAATCATCTTGGTTAAGATTTTCAAAAGTTTTGATGAGTTCTTTTGCAACATCTGTATTCATAGCATTTAGTTTGTCAGGTCTGTTGATTTTGACTGTACAAATGCCGTCAGAAGTAGATGTAGTAACTAGTGACATAGTATTGGACGAAGTTATGCGAGACTTAAATGTTATCTATTTTTTAGAAATTTTTCCCCATTGATGAAGTGCAGATGCAGCTGCAACCCAAGTTCGAAGATCTTGGTAAACGGGGACATTGTGTTTCTCAATTAGTTTTATCATTTTTTCAGTGTATGGGCCACCGTTGCCTCCAGCTAAAAGTGGTTTCTTTCCTTTCTTTTGGAAGTCGGCCAGATAATCAACAATTGTTTCTTCCAGAGGATCATCTTGGAATACAAACCATGGCATTGCAATATCGATATTTTTTTCATCCATGAATTGTTGAATAACAAATCTGTAATCATCTGCAGTTGCACCACCACCGACATCAGCCGGATTGCCATTGTGAATTGGAACGGCTGGAGGGAAACGTGCTTTCATTTTTTTGAGAAGGTTTGGAGATAATTTTCCAATGGTAAGACCGAATTTTTCTAATTGATCAATTCCTCCAATCATAGGACCTGCACCATTACTAGTCATAGCAACACGATTGCCTGCTGCAGATGGTTGCCATGCTAGTGCCTTTAATACTCCTGCCAGTTCTTGATAACTGTCAACGGAGATAATTCCTGCTTGCTTGAATGCACCCATGATGATTGCATTTGAGCCTCCAAGTGAGCCAGTATGTGAAGCGGCTTGTTTAGCACCTGCTGCAGTTCTTCCACTCTTCCAAATAACAATTGGTTTCTTCTTTTCTTTCATTACACGTTTTGCAACATTGATGAATTTTCTGCCATCACCAAATCCCTCTACGTATAATCCAATTACTTTTGTTTGAGGATCATTTGCAGCATACCAAATCATATCTGCTTCATCAACATCAGAACGATTACCAAAGCTAATCATCTTAGATAAACCAAAAGTATCAGCACTTTCTAGCATACTAATTCCCATTGTTCCACTTTGTGAGAAGAATGCAACTGGGCCTAATTTTGAACGTACCATTCTTTCTTGTCCTTGGAATGCACAATCAAGACGATTAGCAGCGTTGAACATTCCGATACAGTTTGGACCAATAATTCTGATTTTGTATTTTTTAGATAATCTTGCGACTTCTGCTTCATATGCTGCACGTTCTCCACCAAGTTCTTTGCCCCCACCGGAAACAATTACAACACTATGGACTCCTTTCTTTGCACAATCCTCTAAGACAGGAGGAGTCATAGACAAATCTACTGAAACTACAACAAGGTCAACATTGCCAGGAATTGCCGAAACTGATGGATAACATTTTTGTCCAAAGATTTTATCGGCTTTGGGATTAATTGGGTAAACTTTCCCTTTGAAATCATAATTTACCAGACTATCCAGAATGGAGTTTCCAATCTTTCCTGCTGTTGCAGATGCGCCAACTAATGCAACTGACTTTGGAGTAAAGAATGTCTCCATGTTGTCTATGCTTGGGTTTGCTTTTGAGATAGAGTTTTTCTTTATCTCTTTGTTTAGAATGATTTTGGCATCAACTACAAAGTGTGATTTTGGATATACAATTACCGGGTTAAAGTCAATACTGTTAATGTAATCTGCATTTTCTACGCCTAATTTTCCAATGTTTACCAACATTTTTGCAACCATGTTAGTATCGATTGGTTCACTTCCTCTGAATCCTTTGAGAAGTTTTGAGCCTTTGAGTTCATTTAACATTGATTTTGCATCAGAAGTGGTTATTGGGAGCATTCTAAAGGCAACATCTTTCATCACTTCTGTCATAATTCCGCCTAGTCCTACCATAATGATTGGACCGAATTGAGAATCATTTTGTATACCTACAATTAGCTCAACGCCTTTTGGGACCATCTTTTCAAGAAGAATTCCTTTAACATGGACACCCTTCTTTTTTGAAAGTCTACCATACATGTCAGTGAAAGTCTTTTTTACATCATTGACATTGTCTAACCCAACTTTAACTCCACCTACATCAGTTTTGTGTAAGATTTGTGGTGATACTACTTTCATAACAAGTGGAAAACCAATTTTCTTTGCCTGTTTTGCTGCATCTTCTGCAGAGGTTACTAATGCATATGGTGGTACTTTAACACCATAAGTTTTGAGAATAGATTTTGATGATTCTTCGGTGATGACTTTGTGATCAGTTTGGATAATTTCATCAAAAATTTTCTTAACTGCAGCCATCGTTCGATCGTTGAAGTTAAAACTCAATATATTAAACTTTGGTCAAAGTTGAAACGATGATTTGAAATTGTTGTAAAAATTCTTCATATTGGTTTTGACAATTGAAATATTTTCATCAATGTCAGATCTAATTTTTTCAGGATCAATGTATGGGATTTCACGTAGTTTGTTTTCGGTGTTATCCAACCAGAGATTTACCATTTCTTCGTTGACCTCCATGTGGAATTGTAATCCCACTGCACTTTTGTATTGAAACGCTTGATTAGGATAGATTTCCGAATGTGCCAATCTGTTTGAGCCATCTGGCAAATCAAAGGTATCACCGTGCCAGTGGAAAACGGTAAATGGTTTTTCAAATCCGGAAAATAGGCTCGAATTAGGCTCTGCAACTAAATCATTGTAAAAGCCAATCTCTTTTTTTGGGCCAGGATACACGTTTGCTCCAAATGTTTTTGCAATCAACTGAGAGCCCAAACAAATTCCAAGTATCGGGATTTCTTTATCCACATTATTTTTGATGAGTTTTTGCTCTTCTTGTAAATATGGTAAATTATCATTAGCGCTTTCTGGAGCTCCCAAAATTACAACTAGTGAAAATTCTTTTTTAGGTATGCTTTCATTTTTTGCATGAACTGACTGTACATTAAACCCATCTTCTTTGATCAATTCTCCAAGATAGCCAGAACCTTCTATTCGAGTGTTTTGCACAAAAAGGACATCGGTCATGATGAAATTAAGCAAAAGTGCTTAATATGTTAAAGTAGATTACGGATCATGCTTGTAACAGAGCAAGAAATTGCAGAGTTGAAAAATTTTGTCTCCAATCTAAATTCCATGAAAAAAAGTGTAATAATTGTGGAAGGAAAACGAGACACTGCAGCTTTGAGAAAAATTGGTTTTTCAGGTAAAGTTTTAGAGTTTCACAAGTATAGAGGGATGATAAATTTTGTAGATTCAGTTGCAATCCATGAGAGTTTGATAATTCTATTTGATGGGGATAGAAAAGGGAAATATCTTACTGGAAAAACAATTCATCTTTTGCAGAGAAGGACAAAAATTGATTTGACATTCAAGCAAAAACTAACAAAAATAACTAAAGGAAAAATTAGATTTATTGAGCAGTTAGTTTGTTATGAGCCTTATTTTGCCTAAGGCCAGATTCCGCGCATTTCAAATGCTTCAACTACTCGCTTTACAGCGATAGCCATACAAGCTCTTCTCATATCGATTTTCTTTTTCTCTGCCAGATCATACGCATCATGGAATCCTTTGATAAGATGGTCTTCCATTAGTTTTGCAACATGAACAAATCCCCAATATTGACCAATGTTGTTTTGGACCCATTCATAGTATGATATGGTCACACCTCCTGCGTTAGCAAGGATATCTGGAACTACAACAACTTTCTTTTTGTATAAAATTGGATCTGCTTCTGGCAATGTAGGTCCGTTTGCAGACTCTCCAATTATTTTACATTGAATGTTCTTTGCAATTTTTGCGTTAATCTGATTTTCAAGTGCTCCTGGGATTAAAATATCACATTTAGTTGTAAGTAATTTTTCAGTGGTTACTTTGGTACTTCCTGGGAATCCAACAACAGTTCCTTTGTTTCGTTTCCATTTTTCAAGATCTTTCATTTTCATTCCAGAAGTTTTGATAATATCGCCTTTTGAATCAGATGCTCCAATTATAATACAACCCATTTTCTCCAAGTATTCACCTGCAAATGTTGAGGCATTTCCAAATCCCTGCAATACAACTTTGGCACCTCTTAGTGGCAAACCGATTTCTTGTGCTGCTTCTCTTACACAATATGCAGTTCCTAAACCAGTTGCTACATTTCTAGCAAGAGAACCTCCCATTGGGATTGGTTTTCCTGTAATAACTCCTGGTTGATGGGTAACACCATTTAGTTTACCATAAGTATCCATGATTTGTGTCATCTCCTTTCCTGTAGTATAGACATCAGGTGCAGGAATGTCTTTTTGAGGACCAATAATTTCTGAAATCATAAATGCAAATCTTCTTGTTAATCTAGACATTTCAATTCTAGAGAATTTTTCTTTCTTTGGATTTACAAAAATCGCCCCTTTTCCACCACCTAATGGAACACCGGCAATTGATGTTTTCCATGTCATCCATGCAGAAAGAGCCATAACTTCTCTTTCCATATATTCAACTCCACCTTCAGGATCGAAATATCTGATTCCTCCTTTGTATGGGCCTCTATCGTTATTGTGTTGACTTCTAAATCCTGTAAAGACTCTAATCTTTCCATTATCCATCCTTACTGGGATTTTTACTCTCAACACTTTGTTTGGCATTGCAAGATATTTTATCAATCCTTCATCTTTAATTCCTAAAATATCACAAGCATCATGAAGCTGTTTAGTTGCGTTTGCAAAAGGATCGGCACCAAACTTTACCAAGGTAATCGTTTTTTTCTTGACTACTGTTTATTTAAGTATGTTTCTGCGATCTGAGATTTAATCATCTATGAAATTAATACATTTAGAAAAAATATTTACGAATAGCTTATAAGCCACGCAAAAATTGTTTAATTTATGATCAGGGATTTTGCACAAATGTCATGCAATCACGATCAAAGACCAAAGAAGGCAAAAACACCAACTCCGGTTTCACTCAACGTCAACGATGCAATTACTGGAATAGAACATTTCACAACAAAAGACAATTCAATTATTAGAATTAAAAGATCAGGACTTTATTTCATAATGGCTGCCCCTCAAGTAGGCAGGAAAAAGGGAGATGTTTCTCGCTATGTGGATATTTGGTTGAGAAAAAATGGCGAAGATATCCCAAACTCCAACATCCGAGCAAATCTTTACCACGGAACATCAAAAGATGTAATCGTAAACCAGTCCATGATTCCTCTTTTCAGAGAAGACGAGGTTCAAGTTATGATGAGTGTTGAAAGTGGAGATGAAGGATTGGGATTAGAGTGCATCAAACCAAAAGGCGAGCCTGTCATACCAAGTATTATTCTATCAATGAGAATGGTAGAAGAGTACGATGAACTTTTAGAAGAACAGATTTTCGGATAAAATCTAATTTTAACACAAAAAAATTCTTAGATTAAAGATCTTTTTCCTTATCAGCATAATCTTGCTCTAGCTCTTCTAAAAATTCTGTAGTTTCATCTCTTGTCTCAACTAGTTTTTCTTTTCCAATTCTATCTTCCATGATTTGAGTTAGAGCATTTTCTTTGTGTGTGTCAGTTTTAATGTGAGACTCCCATTCTGATTCAACAACTTTGTCATCACATACATCACAGTGAATCGTTTTGGAATCTTTCACATTAGTTTTGATGGAGAGTTTCTAAAAAATCAATTGCTTTAGATGTAGACCTTTTTGTGATTCATTTTGCGGTCCAACTTGTCAATTGCCTCATCTAGTGCTCTTATGTTAACCTCCAAAAAGGTCGAAAGATGGTAAATTGCACCGTATTTGTCACCAATTTTTTGCACCATGTTGTTTTTCTCTAAAACTTTCATGTGGTGCTGAACTGCCTTGTAATCAAGGTCAAGATCTTGCGATAGTTGATGTGTATTTAGTGGGTTTTCAAGTAAAAGCATGATTATTCGCAATCTTGTAAAACCTCCCCTAGTACTTGTGAAAAGGTAAAACAGTAGCTTCCTAGTATCTTTGTCTGGTTTTCTTTGATCAGATTCAGACTTTGATCGGATGATTTCTTTGAATTCTAGTAGTTGCTGCGTGGTCATTTTTCCTTAAACATTTGACCACTTTTTTGCTTAAAACCCTATTTCCAAATCTTTTCCATATCTATTCCATTTGAGTCCAGACAATTACCCTTAAATTGACTTAGAGGCGAACTTGACATATCATGATGGCATCACGTGGCTACGATATGACACCTACAATGTACTCTCCAGACGGTAGAATATACCAAGTAGAGTATGCAATTGAGACAGTAAAACGTGGAACCTTAGCACTCGGAATTAGAACAAAGGAAGGAGTAATTATGGCAGTTGAAGAAAAACCAAGAGCTCTTCAGACAAGCAATGTAACTCAAAAGATTTTCCAGGTGGACTTTCACATAGGAGTAGCAGCAGCAGGCTATATTCCAGATGCCAGAGTGCAAGTGGACAATGCAAGATTGTTCTCACAAGGAAACAAAATGACATATGATGAGGCAGTGGAAGTTGGAACAGTTGCAAAACACTTAGCAGATCAGTCTCATCAATTTACTCAATATTCCGGAGTCCGTCCAAATGGAGTTGCGCTGATTATTGCGGGAGTTGACCAAAAAGGCGAATCAATCTACGTGACTGATCCTAGCGGAACTTTTGTACAATATGCAGCAATTGCAATTGGAGCAGGTTCTGAAGAAGTAAACTCATTTTTGGAGAAAAATTACAATGCAGATATGAGTCTAGAAGATGCAGCAGCACTTGCAATTGCAGCAATCAATCTCAAGGCAGAGAAAAAAGAGGGAATAGATTTTGTAAAAATGGCAAAGGTTACAAGCAAAGGCAAAGTTTTTGAAAAAATTTCTGAATCAGATTTAAAAAATTATTCTCAAAATGTATCAAAGTTTACTGCAGAATAGTCTGCAGTCATTTAGAATTGAAAATAGCAATACTAATTTTTTAGAGATGGTTAGCTGATGGGTCTTGGAAGTTACTGGGGAGAAGTACTAGAAGTACTGCGTGAAATCATACCAGTATATGATAAAGTGAATTCTTACATTTCACTTGGCAAAGATGTAGAGCACCGGAATAGAGGGATAAAAGGACGAGTGCTACCAGGTAATAAAATACTTGATGCAGGTTCTGGTTTTGGAAACATGTCAAAGACAGCTTCGAATATTTGCAATGGAGACATTTCAATTACACTTTATGATCCTCTTGTTCCGATGCTGAAAAACACTGGAACCTTTTTTGAGAAAACTCCCGACATGGCAAATGGAGTTTTTGAGCACATTCCATTTAGGGACAAGGAGTTTGATGCAGTTTTGTGCGGATACTCACTTCGGGACGCAATAAATCTCAGAATTGCAATATCAGAGATTCACAGAGTATTGAAAAAAGATGGAAGATTCGTAATTGTAGATTTGGGAAAACCAGATGAGGCTTTTATCAGATTTGGAGTATCATTTTACCTCAGAGCAATACTTCCAATCCTTGCTTTTATCGCAGGAGGTAAACTCGGGCTCAAATTTGCTACACTTTATGGGACATACAAGAGATGGCCTAAAAATAAAAAATTAGAAGAACTTCTTTTGGAGAAATTTTCTCGGGTAGAGTTTGAGAAAGATCTTATGGGTGGGGCAATAATGGTTGCCGCATACAAATGAACAGGGCACTAATTCTCGTAAACATAACAGGTCTAATCATCGGAATCTCTTACGGACTCCATGGTCCCATTCTTCCAGTCTTTGCAAAAAATGTAATTGGTGCTAGCTATTCTGAGCTGGGGCTGATTGGGCTTGCAAATTTTATTCCTTACATGTTCATACCTTTGTTTGTAGGAATCTTACTTGACAAATTCAATAATGGGTACCTTCTAGCACTCGGAGCAGCCATTAATTCTGCATCAATCTATCTTCTTTCAATTGCACAGTCAGTTCCAGAGATAATGGGATTTCGAATAATGACAGGAGTCGCCCATGCCTTTTTCTGGCCACCGTGTGAATCCATCATATCAAAAGAAAGTTCAGAAAAAGACAGAGTTCGCAACATCTCATGGTTTACAATGTTCTTTGTTTTGGGATTCATGATTGGACCACTTTTAGGAACGGTGTTTCTCGAGGAGCTTGATATCACATATAGAATACTATTTCAGGTGACTGCGTTTATCTTAGCTACTGCAATTATTACTGCCCTATTAGTTTCAAGAAAAAATGTAAAGGATCATCATGAGAAATTTTCATTTTCATCAATTAAGGAAATGAAAAAATTTCCCGAAGTGATAATACTTTTGATATTTTGCACATCATCATTTGGAATTATCTTGTCAATTTATCCTGCTTTTCTAAATGATAACGGAATGTCAGATACTGATATTTTGTTATTGTATTTTGCATTTGGAGTTTCCAGAGTTGTATCACTTGCACTTGCAGGAAAGTTCTCACGTCACACAAGCAAGACCCTCATTGCAGCTACAATTGCAGTTTCTTTAGGATTAGCAATTTCTGTGGTCTCTGATTCGATTATAATTTACGGAGTAGCACTAGTTTTGATGGGATTTGGATTTAGCATATTTTTCCCTTTGACCCTTGAGATTATTTTGAGTAAAACACGTAAAGGCATCTCAGGTAAGATAATTGGTGCGTATGAGACCGTTTTTGGAATAGGCTGGGCAATTGGTCCAACAATAGGAGGTCCAATTACGCAATCGTTTGGAGATCAGGCACCCTACTTGGTATTTTTCATTATAGGAATAGGAGTCACTATTCTTGCCATACTTTCAAGAAAAAAACTCGAGCCCAAACGAATTCAGAGAATTTGATATTGAATCAGCGAGTGCAAGAAGCATTACGTTTAATTTCAAACAAAGTCATTTGATACCATGATTGAACACGCTTTGAACATAGTTGGTGGAGAGTGGGTAATCATAATTTTTGTGGTGTTGATTTTATTTTTGGGTACAGGTCACTTACCTGGAGCGGCTAGAAAATTAGGAAAAGTGGTAAGTGAGTATAATCAAGCCAAAGCAGACGTACAAAACCAGTTAAAAGAAGTCTCACATGATAGTGTTGAGATTTCAGGCCCTGTAGAAAATGAAAGACAAAAAAATGAAGTTATTGCAAAATCACTTGGAATAAAGCCGGACGGGAAAACAGATGAAGAGTTGCAAAAGGTGATTTCAGATAAAATTGGTCAAAAAAATATTGACGATCCTGAAAATCAAAAACCAAATTAATTTGATTTTTTAACTCTGTAGAGATTTTTATCTAATCGTTTTTTTGCAAATTTGTAATAGTCTGGAACAATCTCAAACCCAACATAACGCCTACCTAAGGATTTACTTACCACTGCAACTTGCCCTGAACCAAGAAAAGGATCCATTACGATGTCTTTTTTTTCACTAGAGTAGTGAAGTAATTTTTCAATTAGTTCAGATGGAAGTTTGGTTGGTGTTTTCTCATCTCCAGTCCAGTATTCTCTTTTGATATCCCAAACATCTTCTTTATCCTTATAGTGGAGGCTTCTACCTTCCTTTGTCTTGTCTTCTTTTTTGAATCGTGAAAATGGGAAGAATTTCCTTTTCTCATTATTTTTGCAAACATAGAGGCAATGGTAATGAGAGGTGACAAATTTTTTTTTCGTTACAACTCCGAATTGATATTTCCAAATTATATGATTGATTGTTGTAAAACCAACATCGTCTAATGCGCATAAAATGTCTTTGAGGTTATTCCAGCCTGAAAAAACATACATGCTACCTGAATCTTTTAGAACTCTGAATACTTCTTTCATCCACAAATAAGTAAAATCATAGTAATCTTCAGGTTTGATCTCGTTATATCCAGAGATTACCCTCGATGAGATTCGATTATAATTTGCCTTTTTTGCCTTAAAATTAATGGCAAAAGGGGGATCAGTGATTACCAGATCAATTTTGTTTTTTGGAAGAAACTCCATTCCCTCGATGCAATTTTTATTGTAAATTTTGTTTATTTCGATCTTTTTCAAGTTTAGAATTGACAATCCTTTCCTAGCTTAATAATGTCGTGGAATCAAGATTCAAAAACAATCAAACAATAAATTTCCAATAATTTTTCAAAGATCAGATAATCATTGAAATTTTCTTGTCCTAAATGTAAATCGAAAATAGAAATTCAAAAAACTTTCAATAAAAAGATGCATGTTTCATGTAATAGTTGTGGGGTAGAAGATCTTTTAGAATTTTCAAAAAACTATGACGAAGTATTTTTGGAATTTTTATCTAGATTTGATCAAGGGTTGGTTTCAGAAAATGGAATTTCAGAGAATCTCAAAGAAGAGGGGATTGTCAGAACAGAAAATGAAATAAAAAAAATGATAGGGAGTAACAAACCAGACATAATTACAGAAAATGTGCTCTACTCCAAAAAAGACTATATCTCACAATACAAGGTTTTGAAGAATCCCGAGCCTAAAATGGGCTCGAAAGTTGAAGAGATGGGCCTTGATGATGAAATTACACGTCATCTCAACGAAATGGAAATCAATCAATTTTACAAATTTCAAGAAGAGGCAATTGAAGAAATTGTTTTTGGTGAAAATGTCGTAATTGAAGCTCCTACTGCATCAGGAAAGACAGAAGCATTTTTGATTCCAGTTGTTCAAAAAATAAAAAATTCTGGCGATTCAGGAAATGTTTTTGCAGTTTTTGTTTATCCCACAAAAGCACTTGCAAGAGACCAATATCCCAAAATCAAAAATTTTGCAGAAAAGGTAGGGATAGATGTTAAAGTCTTTGATGGAGATACTAACCAAACAGAAAGAAGAGAGATTATAGATAGCCCACCCCAAATCTTAGTTACAAATTTTGATGTGATTCATTATCATTTATGGCATCAGACAAAATTTGGTTCACTTTTAACAACTGTAAAAATTCTTGTTGTAGATGAGGCTCATGTTTATTCGGGGATTTTTGGTTCTAATGTACACTATATCATTAAACGTCTAAAGAGAATTTGTGCAAATAAGCTACAATTTGTAGCGGCCTCTGCAACTTTGGAGGATGCAAAGGAGTTTTGTGAAAAACTATTTGGAGTAAAAATGAAGATAGTTCATGGTTCAGGAAAAAAGGGGCAGACAGATTTTGTAATGCTTTTTCCTTCCTTGAGAAATCAAAGAGCATTAATGGTAGATTTGACTAAGAGACTAACTGAAAAAAATCACAAAACTATGGTGTTCAATAATTCTCATTTGAATTCAGAGCTGTTGGCTATTCAGGCAAAAAAACAGAAGGTCAACATCAAAGTTCACAGAGCAGGGCTGATGGCAAATTATCGCCGCTCCGTAGAAAAAGAGTTCAAAGGAGATACCCTTCAGGCAATATCTTGTACTCCTACGCTTGAATTAGGCATAGATGTAGGAAATGTTGATGGTGTTATTTCATCCACAATACCAGTTAATCGTTTAATTCAAAGAATTGGTAGGGCTGCAAGAAAAGGACAAAGAGGTTATGCATTTTTGGCTCTTGGAAATGACCCAATTTCCCAATACTACAAAAATCACCCTGAAGATTATTTTGAAGATGTAGAAAGGACTTACATTGATCCTAAGAATCCATTTGTAGAAGAATTTCAAGTTTTGGCAATGGCATGTGACAAACCCATTTCAAAGCATGAACTGCAAGAGCATAAAGAAGTGATTGATTATCACCTAAATGAAGGAAATCTCGTTTTATTCAACAATAGAATAATTCCAAATTTTGATCAAATTGGTTCAACGTTAAATGATTACAGCATAAGAGGTATTGGAAAATCAATTGATATTTTCTTAAACGAAAGAAAGGTTGGAGACAGAACGTTGCCTATTGCACTGGAAGAACTTCACAAAGATGCAATCTATTTTCTTGCAGGGTTTAGATATCGTGTAAAAGAAATGGGGTACCCTAAAAAAAATTATGCAAAGTTAGAAAGAATACCAAAAGATTATCCATACTACACTAAGGCACTAACTGAAGAGTGGCCCACAATTGAAATCGTATTTGAAAAAAGAAAAGCTTTTGGACTTGAAGTAGCTTTTTGTAAATTGCATATTAAAAAACAGGTTTATGGTTATGTAAACATCGAGTTAGGGCAAGAGGTAACCCAAGGAGAAAAGGTGTTGCTTGAGGAGCCCTTAGAATATGACTTTATCACAAAAGGTATTGTTTTTCATGCACCAAGGCCCCTAAAAGAAATTCAATATGCCGAAGATGAGGAATACACTGAGGCCAGTGGATACCATGCAACCGAACATGTGGTAATTGAAGGAAGCAACATGATAACCGGTGGCGTATCGCAGGATTTGGGAGGAATTTCTCTGGGAACCTCAGGACTGATTTTCATCTATGATGGAGCGATAGGCGGAAATGGAGCAAGTAGAGCGCTCTATGATAGGCTCGAAAATGCGTTTGAAAGAAGCATGTTTATCATAAAAGAATGTCCATGTCAAAATGAATCTGGTTGTCCCAGATGTACCTTTTCGTACAGATGTGGAAACAACAATGAATTTTTGCACAAAAAATCATCCCTTGAAATTCTTCAAAGGATTAATTCAGGAGAGAAAACGAAGTTGATTGATCCAACAGAAGGAGACCGTCCTTTAGTCTAAAATCAAAATGGGATAAATATAACAAATTTCTACAATACATATGCAAAAAGTGGCTCTTGTTACAGGAAGCTCATCGGGAATTGGATATGAGACCTCCATCGCATTAGCAAAAGATGGTTACCATACATTTGCATCCATGAGAAATATTACCAAAGGAGAGAATTTGAAAAAAATTGCAGAAAACGAAAATCTGCCAATCAGTATAATTGAGCTTGACGTAGATAACGAAAAATCAATTATTGATGCAATTAAAAAAATAATTGAAGACACAGGTAGAATCGATGTCTTAGTAAACAATGCAGGGTATGGGCAGTTTGGATGTACCGAAGATGTGTCAGTTGATGATTTTAGAAAACAGTTTGAGACCAACTTTTTCAGTGTTGTAAGAATAATTCAAGAGGTTGCTCCAATAATGAGAGAACAGAATTCAGGAATTATTGTAAACATCAGTTCAGTTGCAGGAAGAATGGGCCTTCCAGGATCTCCCGCATATATCAGCTCTAAATTTGCATTAGAAGGATTAGGAGAGTGTTTAAGATATGAGCTTGGAATGTTTGGAATAAAGACAACATTGATTGAACCAGGAGTAATCAAAACCAACTTTTTTGATTCCATGAAGATTCCAGAATCAAAAAAAGATCCCAAATATCAACAGATTACAGAAAATATGCTCGCAGGTTTGAAAATGATGGTAGAGATGGGAACTGCACCATCCCAAGTAGCAGATGTAGTTCTAAAGGCAATTCACGATGACGAGGTAAAGCCCAGATATATCGCCGGAGCAGATGCAGCCATGTTTATGGAGGCAAAAAAATCAAAATCAGACCTGGAATTTGAAAAATACATGTCAAAAGAGCTATTCCCCAGATAAGAGCATGCCTACGTTAAATTGATATACACATAGATTCCCATTTTTGTCAAAGTCCGCAATTTTAAAAGTGAAAATAGATGAAATGGAAAACATTACAACATAACGGAATATTATTTCCACCAGCCTTTGAGACACAGGGAATAAAACTAAAGATCAAAGGAGAAAATGTTCCACTAAGCCTTGATCAAGAAGAGATGGTTTACCAGTGGGCCAAGAAAAAAGATACCCCGTATGCTCAGGACAAGGTTTTTCAAAAAAACTTCACGTTAGATTTTGCTAAAACTCTCGACTCAAAATTCAAAAAAATATCCTATGAAGACATTGATTTTTCAGATGCATACAAGCTAGTTGACAAAGAAAAAGACCTCAAGGAAATGATGACAAAAGAAGAAAAGAAAGATCTTGCTGCTAAAAGAAAAGAATTACGAGAACAACTAAAAGAAAAGTATGGTAAAGCAATAATGGACGGAGGCGAGGTAGAGGTTGGAAATTACATGGCCGAACCTCCAGGGATTTTCATTGGTAGAGGCGAACACCCCTTGCGAGGTAGATGGAAACCTAGGGTCACTGCAAAAGATGTTACACTAAATCTTGGAAAAGAAGCCAAAGCTCCAGAAGGGAATTGGGGCAAAATTGTTCACGATAAAGATTCCATGTGGCTTGCAAGTTGGTTGGATTATCTTACGCAAAAAAGAAAATATGTTTGGCTAGCAGATACTGCAGGACTGAAGCAAGACAGAGACAAGGAAAAATATGAAAAAGCAGTAAAGCTTGCAAAAGAGATTGAAAAAATAAAAGATAGAATTGTAAAAGACATGAAAAGCAAAGATCCTAAAATTGTCAAAATTTCAACTGCATGTTATTTGATTTACAGAACAGCCATGAGGGTGGGTGACGAAAAAGACCCAGATGAGGCAGACACTGTAGGCGCCACTACTCTGAGAAAAGAACACATCAACCTTACATCCGATGCAATAAAATTTGATTTTCTAGGTAAAGATAGTGTTAGATGGCAAGAGACTGTTCCGGCACAAGGTCACGATAAACAATTTCATGAAAATCTTAAAAAGATAATTCAAAACAAAAAACCCAAAGACGATATTTTTGATGGCATTACATCACGCCATGTCAATGCATATTATTCAAGCATAGTAAAAGGCTTAACTGCCAAGGTCTTCAGGACATATCTTGCAACAAATGTTGTGAAAAATTATCTCAAAGAACATGACAATCTAAAAGGTAAAACACCAAATGAGAAACTCTATCATGCAAAGCTTGCAAACTTGGAAGCTGCAGTGATGTGTAACCATAAGAGAACAATTCCTAAAACATTTGAGCAAACTCTACAAAAGAAACGAGACACCCTAAAAACGGTGGAAAAAGACAAGCCTTGGAAAAAGACCGAAGAGACACTAAAGAAAGTAGAAGCAAAGGAGACTAAGACAGATGCTCAAAAAAAGGCAAAGCAAAAAAGAATCAAAACTCTAAATGATCAAATGAAAAAACAAAAGTTAAAGCATAAAGAAAGACAAGAGAAATTGAAATTACAGATTGACTTGTCAGAGAAAACCAGAGATTATAATCTGGGAACATCGTTGCGAAACTATATTGATCCTCGCGTTGTGAAAGCATGGACAGATGAGGTAGGAGCAGAATGGGAAAAACTCTATACTGCCGCATTGCAGAAAAAATTCCTTTGGGTTAAAAACGATAACACACAGTGGAAAGAGATTAAAGGTTAACAGATAGGCTACTTTAATCCTTTGAGTATCTAAAGTTTGGATCCCAGCTTGACTTCTGTTTTGCTTTGTAATCTATTGAAGACTCTGATTTTGCTTTGGATTGTTTGGGAGATAGATCACTTGAGTTTACTGGATGATATCCTTGACATTCAAAGTGATATTCGTTGGTAAGAGCAAAACCATTGTAAAAACTCTCTTCGGCATCATGTTCTGTTTTTATTACATAATCAATAACACGACAGTTGTTGTAATCAAAGGAGCGTATTGTTTCGATCCCATATACTAGAGATAAATTTACATCAAATAGTTCGGTTAATGGGTTTATACCGGTTATTTTTGCACCAGTTTTTCTAGAATTATCAACAACATCATTCAACAATGGAGTTACTCCAGGAACGCCTGTTAGTTGAAAAGTCGGATTGCCCCTTGAGATTAAATTACCTTGATAAAATTCAGGAAAATCTACAATCTCTTTACCAGCATCAAAATCAAAAGTGGCTATCATATGTGGGCCTGTTCCCATATTGTATGTGTGTGATGTTCGGGTAATTGATGAAGAATCATAGTTCTTTTTTGATATAGTTTTGAATTTTGGGTTATCAGGAATCAAACCAGAACATTCAACATCGATTATCTCAGCCGTTGCAAATCCTCGTTTTCCCGTGTATCCTTCTTCTTTATCTCTTAGGGTTACGATACTATATCCATCAATAATGCAACCTTCAAAATTTAGTCCGCGTAATTTCTCTTCTGAATTGACAAAATCTACATTGACATCAAAGTCCTGATTAAATGTAGTTGCAAGTCCTGAAACTTTTTGTGAATTTTCGATGGCATTATCTATCAATGGGTGAGGCAATACTGCTGTGATTATCTGAAAGCTTGGATTATCATAACTCCCTTCGCTAAAACCAGACATAGAATTGAAAATCACACTTTCAATTTTTTCAGCACCATTATCAAATTCAAAAGTTAAGAAAGTTCGAACATCCTCAGCAAGCGTGAATGGCAAGGAGCCATAGTCAGTAAAAACTTTTTCTGGAACAGAATTGTATCTATTTTTTTCTGAATCAAAATGAACTCCCCCACAATTAAATTCAATAGAAGTAACCATGGCAAATCCAGTATTTGAGGCCAAATATGACTCATAATCATCATTTAGAGTAGATATCCCATATTGAGAAATTTCACAGTTGTTATATTTCAGGGGTTTCAGAATAACTCCATTTTGTACTACATTAACATCGACGTCAAAAAATCTATGGTTATATTCAAAAGCACTACCTCCAGTAGTACGGGATAATCTATGTTCATATGCTTCATCTAAGGCTTTGTGTAGATGAGGATTGTCTCCAATTACACCCTCTACAACAAAACTAGTTCCAACATTATCTACTAAATCAGAAGTTGTTGAAAATACAGGAAAATTTACCGTTTCGGCTCCATCTCTAAAGTAAAAAGTTATTTCAGTATGTATTCCTGCAACAAAATCGTATTCTTGTGCAAAGGCCATATTTACAAATCCAAAATTAGACACTACAATTGTGGAAATAATTAGGAGGGATATTAGAAAAATCTGCTTATTTTTTAGAGTCATGAAATCACAATGTAGCTAAAAAGTATTAACTGATACGTATTCACTGCCTTGCAGTGTAATTTTCGATAAAAAGTTCAGATTATGCCTCAAATTATGTTAGAATCATTTAATTTCCTAAAATATCAGGCATAAATTGTGCCGGGGTAGCTCAGCCTGGTTAGAGTGCCAGTTCGCTTGGTAAAATCTAACAGGTCTTCCAAAGAAGGCAATACTCATAATCTGGAGGTCGCGGGTTCGAAACCCGCCCCCGGCATATTTTTGGAATTTTAAGTAATAAGATTCACAGGTACGGTAAATTTTGAGAATAAAATAGATTCATCTTAATCATATTGTAATTCCATCACCAGAATAACGAGGAGTTTTCTTAGGAATATCAAAAATTTTTAGAGATTCTAAAAATGCAAGTTCTTCCATAATAGATTCAGAATTCCCAAATGATATCAGTATTCGATCATGGTGTTTAAAGACATACTGAGACAAGTTTGAATTATACGGTTTACCGTTGACATAAAGCGAAAGAGTGTTTTTTGTATCAGTACAGAATTTCCCTGTTTCAGTGGATAATTCATAGTTGAGCATAAAGCACTCAGAAGTCAGTCGCATTCCCATCGACGTGAAAAGCATTTCCAAGGGAGCACCTGTAGCATGTTTATGAAGAATATACGGGTTTTGATTTTCAAAGTGAATGTACTTACTTGTCAGTTGAAATTTAGAGTGACCAAAGTTCAATAATTCCCCATTTACAAAAATCACTATTGCAGCATGGGAGTGTTCACTTCCATACTCTCCCACATTATATTGAGTTGCCAATTTTCGTTCTGGATCCACAATTAGGGAGTTCTGAATTATTCTAGAGTCTATCTCATTTTGATAAATAAAATAATATGCAAAAAATCCTCCTGCAACAATCAAAAATGATAATGCAGCTATCCAAATACCTCTACTTTTTGTTCTACCAATTTCATCTACTGAATTATAATACACATGATTGCTTTCCTCAAATCTACCGGGAAGACTATAGTCAGAGTCAGCATCAAAAGGTAGTGTTTTTTTATTATCTCGTGACAATTACAATCTGTTATTTTTTGATTGTATAAATTTTGAATAGATAGGTGAATTATCTTCTTTTCTTGCGTTTCAGATAGTCTGAAATTATTTTTTCAGCTAGTTCGTCTGGAGTGATTTCATTTTTGTTGGATTCTCTTGCTAGTTTACGCGCATTTGTCTTTGACAGTTTGAAGGAGACATTTTGTTTAATCAGCATTGCTTTTGCTCTTTTCAATAGTTTAAGATGAGATGATTTTGGAGACTGAGCAAGGGCTGTTAGGTATTTTTTTCTTAGAGTAGAATCAATTTTTGATAGCTTTTCAATTAATTTTTCTGCTTTTGAAATATTAGGAATGATTTGGTATAGTTTGACCACCTCATCACGAGAGATTTTAGAGGGCACCAGTTCTTTTAATTTATCAGGTACCCCTGCAAATCCAAGATATTTGTTTAGTGTCTGTACAGACATTCCCATAGACCTTGCAGCAGTGGTTTTTCCCACTTGTTCATGCAAGAATTTGCATGCATCTGCGATTTCTTTGTGGTTCATGTCATTTCGATGAATATTTTCCACCACGGATGCTGCTTTAGCATTTTCAAGATCATATGCTGTTTGTTTGGTAAGAAGATGTACTGGAATTTTTTTTGCGCCTAATCTTTTCAAAGCAGCAAGTCTTCGTTGACCAGACATCAAAAGATAGGTACTTTTGTCTTGTTTTTGTACAAGAGGTGGGTTTAGTAGACCTTCAGTTTTTATTGATTTAGCCAGCTCAGAAATTCCCTCTCTGTCTAGTTTTCTTGCTTGAGCTTCTCGCCAGACCTTAATTTGTTTTACAGGGATTTCTTTTAATCGATATGAAATTACAGGTTTGTATCTTCTGGCCACACATATTATCTAAATCATGGTTTCTTAAGTGGTATTTGTCTATTGTAAATTATCTTAGCTGTATTTCTTTGAGCTTAAATTTGATTGAAAAAATAGGCGAAGTTTCTATACCATGATCTGCTACAAGAGATTCTTTCAATTATAATGTAAAAGACAAATTATAATTTGGTTATTTCGTATTTGATATTCTTAAAGTATTGTGTTTTACTAGAATTATTGTTAAAAGCATTCAGAGAATCACTAAACATAATATTAAATTATTAATTGGATATATGATTAAGTTCAGAATTTTGTTGTTCCATAAAATACACACATATCCTAATATGATTTTTAGTAGCTTAACCTAATATGAGGTATGGATGTTGTAAGGATTGTAGTTGTTTATCTCCTAAAATAAGAGATCCGGGTTGTAATTGTAAAAACCATGATCAGTATGAGAAGATAGAATCAATGGTTTTTTGAAATGTTTTTAGAATTTTAATTCTTAAACCCACATGAATTGCATTCAAACTTTCTTTTAGGCTTGTGAGCCTTTGCAATATGTCGTAGTGTTCTTTCTGGGTCAGAGAATTTCATACTGCATTTAGGACAAATATTTGATATTACAATCTCCTTCTTGTTTGAAAATAGACCCATATAGTTTCAGAAAAAAATTAAACTTAAAACATATTTCCCAAATCGATTTTAATACCACAGATAATAGATGGCTAGAAAAATTACAACTTACGGATTTTCATAATTTTTTTGATTAAACCATGAAACAGAAGTTTTGTTAAATGCAGATAAAAATTTTGCATAAGAATCCATCATTGAATGCATGAAGTTATCATATACTTCAAGGTTGGACTTTTGTGCTTGGATGTTTTGTTCTTTTATTTTGGAGAATAACTCAATTTGATTAAGATATGTCTCAGTAAGCGTGTTGGAATATTTCTGATATGCTGTTAGAATTCCTTGATCAATGTTTAATTTTTCAAAAAACTCTTTTTCTGAAATGTAGCAAGTCCCAAAAACATCTTCCAAAGTATGCAAATATGCAGTATAAAGATCCGAATATTGTTGAAAGTTAGAGGGAATTTGAGATTCTAATTTTTGAATAATTCTTGAAGTGTCTTCTTTCATTACATCACATATAGATATTTTTTTGTCTTGATTTGATTTTGAAGATTCTTTGGAGTTACTCATGTTTGATAATATTCAAAGATACTAATATCTTAATTGCTAAATCAAGGTACTACAGGCAAATTATTCTTTGAAGAAATATTTTGTTATTCTGAACTTTGAAGGCAGAAAAACAGTATGGCTATTCTATATTTTTGTAGTACAATTTTATGACATTATCTACAACCTTGTTGGTATCTGCGTCTTTTTCAGCACTAACTAGTAACAAATTATCATCACCGAGATAAAATGAGAATCGTTTTACCTTGTCATATTCAGCAAGAGTATAGATTGTTTTTCCAAGCCATTGAGACATTTCCTTTCTGGCTTTCCAATCCATCACAGAGAGATTAACTAACTCGTTTTCTCTACGTTCAGTAAGTAAATTTGTAACACCTTCCCGTATTCCTCCGCCCAATTTTACCGCCCATTCATCATAGGCAGTGGCAAATCTGATTTTAGGATCAGAATTTAAAATTTCAGAACAAAATTTTTCATAATCCATGAATTCCTCCACAATCTCTCAATTATTAGGGTTTTACACTCTTCAGGCACCCAATTTCTCCAATTGTTTATTTATTGATTCAATATTTTTATTCCAAATCACGATAAACTCTTGATTTGTTTCAATCTTCTTTTGAATTTCAGATGAATCTTCTTGGCCTAAAGATTTTAATTGATTTTCTAATTTAGTTTTATTTTGTGTATAAAATTTTAATTTATCTTTAGCCTCGAGTAATTTTTTTTCTTGATATTTTTTGATTTTTTCTTTAAGAAAATTCAAGATGGATTTGTAAAGACATTGCAATTAAAAAATATTCCATGTTTGATGGCCAAACCTCCTTTAAAAAATCTTGAAATTAAATATGATTTAAAAAATCATGAGTCTCCATTTACTTTGTTCAAGATGAACAAACAGATAGTTATGATCTTTATTGGACAAATAAAATAATGAATATTTTACACGTAGATGATTCTCCAGAAATATGCCAATTGTACCAAGATATGTTATCTACTCAAAATCACACGGTCCAAAGCTCAAATGATGGAAGAGAGGGGTTAGGATTAGTTTTAGAAAATGACTATGATTTGATTCTTCTTGATATCTGTATGCCAAAATACAGTGGAATGGAATTTATTCATGATCTCAAGGCAAAACGGCCTTCAGAATTAAAAAAAGTAATTATCGTAAGCGTGTTAGAATTAACTGAAAGTCATAGAAATGAACTTTTGAAACTTGGAATTCATTCTGTTGAAGAAAAGCCTTCAACTATTCAAAAACTTGAAACAATAAAGAAAGATTTGTTGTTACGTGAAGAATGATTAAAGTAATTTCGTGAGATTATTTACATAAACACCAGCACAAAAAGCAAATGCAATCATCGAAGTTAGAAGATTACTAGATTTTTTGGCATTATTTGATAAAAAGTACCAAAAAAGAAAAAAGTGTTTCCCTCTATTGGAAGGGATCAATGAATGGACAATTGACTATATGATCAGAGTCCATGGGTCTTGCAATTCCAACTGAAATCAATCCTGCTTGTTGATATGCATCGATGTCCGCTTTGGTTTCAAGTACGGCAGGTTTGGCCTGATCATCCCAACCAATCATGAATATCCTCCACATTGGAGAATAGTTTGCATCACCTGGTGCACCTGCTGCGATTCCTGGTTGGAATCCTAATGGTCCAGATCCTGCAATTCCATTTCTGAATTGGAATAGATCCACTGCTGCAGAGTTTGCAATCAAACTAGCTGATGTTGGTGCATCAACTACTCCCATCATTCCTGCCGGACCGCTTGGAGTAGCATCGGTTACAATATAGTAGATTGTTCTTCCATCAGGTCCCCAACCTCTATGAGCTATGAATGTTACAGTCATCTCTTCAGTATCAATATCTAGTACTTGTCCTCCGCCATATGGTGTATCATCAGCTAGAGTCTTGTCTTCTTTTACCATCATCTGGCCTTCTGGCCAAACAATCTGTGGCATGTTCAATACTACTGGTACTGGTGATAGTGTAACCTCACCTGCATCTTCGGCTTCCAAAATCATCTCTTCTGAGTCTAAGATTCTTGGAGTTACATCCTCAGCCCAGGTTACATGTACGTGTGCAGTTAGTGCACTGTAAGTTTCTTGTTGTGCAGGCGTACTAGTAAATACTTCGCCTTGGAAGTTGTGGACACCATCACCGGATATTCCGTTTGTAAACATGTAGGTTGTAGATAATGCCTCATCTGGTGCGTTTGCCAAAAGTGGTGCAAGTTCTACCTTCCATCCTTGATTTTCAGTAATGACTTCTGCATGTGTAGGATCACTAGAGTCAGTTATGATGAAATAAACAGATTCACCGTTGTAGAATCCCTGATGCATTGGTATGGTTGCTGGAACATTAGCTCTTGATAATGCAAGTAATGAGCCAGGAGATGCAATTTCTTCCCCCTCCATTACAATTACATTGTCATTTGCTGAAACAATAGTTCCCCATCCTCGAGCTTCTATTTTCTTTGCAGAGGATTCATGCAGACAAGCATGATTTCCTGTTTGAGTTTTTTTTACAAGAACATCTCCATCTTTACAAGTTACCATATCAATTGCAAATGAATC
>JACEMX010000020.1 GCA_013867335.1 Candidatus Nitrosomaritimum aestuariumsis | reverse complement strand
CACACAAAGCAAGAATTTGAAAATGCTCTAAAAACACAGGCAGACTTGATAGGAATAAACAACAGGAATTTAGACACATTAGAAATTGATCTTAAAACTACAGAGTCAGTTCTGGAAGGGTTTGAAAAATCAAGACCAATTCTTTCTGAAAGTGGAATTGAAACGCCTGAGGACATCCAATACCTAAAAAAGTGTGGAGCAGATGCATTTTTGATAGGTTCTAGTATAATGAAGAGTAACAACATTGAAGAGCAGGTAAGAAATTTGGTGAATGCATATTGAAATATCCAAAGTCAGGAAGATTCGGAGAATTTGGTGGAAAGTATATTCCAGAGACCCTAGTTCCAGCAGTGCAAGAGTTAGAAGAAAATTATCTTAAATTCAAAAATGACAAGAGATTCAAAAAAGAATTAGATTATTACCTAAAACAATATGCAGGAAGACCCACACCACTTTATTTTGCAAAAAACCTAACTGAAAAAATTGGAGGTGCGAAAATCTATCTAAAACGTGAAGACCTTCTACATGGAGGAGCTCACAAGATAAACAACACACTAGGTCAAGCACTTCTTGCAAAAAAAATGAATAAAAAAAGAATCATTGCAGAAACCGGAGCTGGACAACATGGAGTAGCAACAGCAATGGCCTGTGCAGCTCTTGGAATGAAGGCCGAAGTATACATGGGCTACAAGGATACCATAAGACAAAAGCTAAATGTCTTTAGAATGAACATGCTTGGCTCTAAGGTTCATCCCGTAAAATCAGGCTCAAAGACTCTCAAAGATGCAATTAATGAGGCAATTAGAGATTGGATTACAAATGTAGAAAATACATACTACCTTTTAGGCTCAGCAGTAGGTCCTCATCCTTACCCAGTTATGGTAAGAGATTTTCAGAGTGTTATTGGTAATGAGATAAAATCACAAATGAAAAAACTACACAATAAAACACCAGACAGTGTAATTGCATGTGTTGGAGGAGGATCAAATGCAATTGGGACTTTTTACCCATTGGTTGATACCAATGCAGAAATTATTGGAGTCGAAGCCGCGGGAAAAGGATTAAAATCTGGATTTCATTCTGCAACTCTTTCTGCTGGAAGCAAGGGAGTTTTACACGGGATGATGACATATCTTCTTCAAGACAAAGAAGGTCAAATCACAGAAACTCATAGCATATCTGCAGGTCTTGATTATCCAGGAGTAGGACCAGAGCATTCTTATCTTAAAGACCAAAAACGAGTAAAGTATCATTCAGCCACAGACACCGAAGTAATTGATGCATTTTTACTATTAACAAGAACAGAAGGAATTATTCCTGCATTGGAATCTGCACATGCAATTGCAGAGGCAGTAAAGGTTGCAAGAAAGCATAAACAATCCGAATCAATTGTAGTTACGCTTTCAGGAAGAGGAGACAAAGACGTCGAAGAAGTACAAAATTATTTGAATAAACATGTCAAGGATTAAAGAAAAGTTTGCAGAGCTTGATGCCAAAAATGAAAAGGCGTTGATTTCATACATTATGGCAGGATTCCCAAACGAAAATGCAACTTTGTCGGCAGTAAAGGGATTGGTTAAAGGCGGTGCAGACATTATAGAGTTAGGATTTCCTTTCTCAGATCCTTTAGCTGATGGACCCGTGATTCAAAATGCGAGCACCCTGTCTTTGGAGAAAGGAACAAAGATTGGAAAATTCTTTGAACTTGTAAAGAAAATTAGAAAGATTACAGATACGCCGCTCGTTCTTATGACCTATACCAATATTTTGTACAACAAAGGATATTCCAAGTTCATATCTGAGGCTAAAAAAGCAGGAATTGATGGATTCATCCTACCTGATATGTCAATTGAGGAATCAAAAGAATATCTTAATGCAGCAAAAGGAAAAACAGATACAATATTTTTGATTTCTCCTAACACATCAAAAGAGCGAATTAGAAAAATTTCTGATGCATCGTCAGGGTTTTTGTATCTGGTTGCAGTTTATGGAACAACCGGAGTCAAAACAGGAATTAAAAATTACACACTGAAGGCCATCAAAGAAGTAAAAAAACAAACCAAAGGTAAAGTTCCAGTAGGAGTAGGGTTTGGAGTATCCACACCTGCAGATGTTAAGAAATACGTCTCTGTTGGTGCAGATGCAGTGATTGTGGGAAGTGCATTTTTGAAATTAATCGAAAAAACTCCACAAAACAAAATCGAACAAAAGATATCTGCGTTTACAAAATCATTGAAGACTCAAACAAGATTGTAAATTCCAAGAATGTCCCAAGAAATAGAATCTCAAGTTTTGGAATTTGTAGAAAGTAGGCACAAAAAAGGAGAGACAACTGCGTCACGTCACGTACACATTAGGTTTGACACAGAGATTGAAAACGCCGAGCAAATTTTACAAAAATTAGCACAAAATGGAATGATTTCAAAAAAATACGATGAGCAGTATCAAGAAGATAGATACTCATCAAACTAGGTCGTTATAGAATAGTGGCCTTCAGTTATGCCCGCAACTGATTAGTTCCCCCGCGTCATATGGCCACTATCTAGATGTTATCTCAGTAAGTTATGAGTAGAGGAATAAAAAACAGTCTGAAGAATTTATGAACATTAGTTAAAAAATTAAAAGAAATTTTCACAATTGTAAGAAATTAACTGCTGATCGGCAAAACATACAAAAACCTGTTACTCATTTGCTAAATGTGCAGACAAAGTTTATTTTCGTAACCGGTGGTGTTATGTCCGGGCTGGGTAAAGGCGTAACAACTTCTTCAATTGCCAAATTATTACAATTAGCCAATCAAAAAGTTTCTTGTATCAAAATTGATCCCTATCTAAATTACGATGCAGGAACCATGAATCCCGTTGCACATGGTGAGGTCTTTGTCACCGAAGATGGGGGGGAATGTGACATGGATATTGGAAATTATGAGAGGTTTTTGAACCAAAATATCCCTAAAAATCACAACATAACTACTGCCCAAGTTTACTCGACAGTTATCGAGGCAGAAAGAAAAGGAGAATATCTTGGAGCATGTGTTCAAATAATTCCTCACATAACAGATGAGATCAAAAATAGAATTAGAAATATTGCCAAAGATGAAGAATTAGACTTTTTGATTGTAGAATGTGGTGGGACTGTTGGCGACATTGAATCTCTTCCATTTTTGGAAGCATTAAGACAGATGAGAGTAGAAGATGGGCCAAACAATGTGATTTTTGCCCATGTGACCTTGGCTCCATCATTAGATGTTGTAGGAGAACAGAAAACAAAACCCACTCAGCACAGCGTACAAGAGTTAAGAAGAATTGGTATCCAGCCTGACTTTTTGGCAGTTAGATGTACTCAGCCATTGCAGGAAAAAACCAAGAAAAAGATTGCAATGTTTACAAATGTCACACCTGATGATGTTCTTTCTTGTCATGATGCAAAATCAATTTTTGAGGTACCGCAGATTCTGTATGATCAAGGTATTTTGGATTCTATTTTTACAAAATTTGCAAAAGTAGGAATGGTAAATGCATCTGCCAACTGGGATGAATGGAACAAGATTGCAGATTCTATGATAAACCACAAAGATCAAAAGGTAAAGATTGCAATGGTTGGAAAATATGTCACTCTTGCAGACAGTTATGTTAGTGTAAATCATGCTTTGAAACACGCAGGAGCAAAACTTGGAAAGTCTGTAGAGATTGATTGGATTGATTCGGAATCTATTGAAGACTATAACATGCTTTCACAGTATAACGGAATACTTGTGCCAGGAGGGTTTGGTACCAGAGGTTCAGAAGGTATTATCAAAACTGCAAATTATGCAAGAGAAAAAAACATCCCATATCTTGGAATATGTTTTGGTTTTCAATTAGCTGCCATTGCGTTTGGAAGAAATGTTTTGAAGTTGGATGATGCAAACTCTACTGAAATAAAACAAGATTCAAAAAATCCAGTTGTGGATTTGCTTCCAGAACAAAAAACGGTATCAGGTATGGGAGGCTCCTTGAGACTTGGAGGCCATGAGATCTCAATAAAATCCGATACCATGGCTAAGCAAATTTACAGTGCTGATTCCATTAACAAAAGGCATCGACATAGATACGAAATAAACAAAGACTACATTGCAGAGTTTGAAAAAAATGGTATGAAGTTTTCAGCAGAAAGTGACGGAGGAAAAAGAATGGAGATTCTGGAAATTCCAAGCCACAAATTCTATCTCGGAGTCCAATTTCATCCGGAATTCAATAGCCGTCCAGGATTCCCCGAAGAGGCCTTTGTTTCATTTGTAAAAGCATCCTCAGAGTAGAGTTATTCTATTTTTGAAATCTCATAGATCTTTTGTCTTGCATCTCTTACTGAGACTTTCTTTTTGACATATCCTTTTTCAAGAAGGTGGCTAAGTGCTAGTCTAACTGTTCTGTCAGGCAACAAAGTTTTGTTTGCAAGATCCTTTTGAGTCAAGGCCCCTTCATACTCTAAGGTTTTTAGCAATAGTTTGGAGCTTGGCGGCATGCTGAGCAGTTCTTCGGCAAGATGAGCCTTTTTTGCCAGCGCAGAAATTGCAGTAGAGTCTTTTTTTAGACGAATTATTTTTGCAGATGGGAAAAACTGTGTGCATTCTACATTTTTGTTAACTTTGTATCTATCCAAACCATCCAAAACAGCCTCACAATGAAGTCTTGCAGAAATATCATCAATCTCAATGGAACTAGAGTTAGATACAATGATTGGTCTTCGATTAATGTTCAAAGAATTAACTGAAATTATCTCAAAGACTGTAGAGTCTTGAAAAATTACAGGCCCACCTGCAGACATTGAATATGCAGAAGAACCAATAGGTGTTGCAACGATTATCCCATCACTGCTATCGTGCCATACCTCCTCCCCGTTAACACTCAAAGTATGCTCCATTAGCATTGCACTTTTTGATGGAAATACTGCAACGTCATTTAATACTGGAAAAACATTCTTCCCATCAATTTTAACACCAAGTCTTGGAACCTCTTCAACGGAATAATTTTGCTTCTTTAATCGATTAACATACGAAGGAAATTCCTTAAGATCAATTTGAGCTAAAAATCCTCCAGATTCACCTTCATTAATTCCCAACACAGGGGAAGATGAATCAAAAGTTCTGTGAAAATAATTTCTAATTCCTTTGTCGCCCCCTAAGACAATGACACAATCACATTGTTTTGTCTTTGATTTTGGAGTGATTGTAAAGGATTGTATGTCACTATCTGAAAGTATTTTTTTAACAATTTTTGCAGAAGACGAGGTTGTTCCTGAACCGTAAATTCCTATTTGCACAAAGGATTTCAAATTACAATGCAATAAAAGGATAAAGCTAGATTGAACGAAATTTCATTAAATTGTAAAAATATGAGGCATTATTCTCAACTGCGCCTTTCTTTGGAATTTTTAGTAGGCCCACATCTTTTGATTCAAGTGCAGCTTGAGCTGCACCGCCTGCAAAACACAGTGCCCAAACAAAGTCCTTCTCTTTTAGCATGGTGCAACAAAATGCAGAACAAAAAATATCTCCAACACCAGTAGTATCATAGATTTTTTTGTTAGGTAAGGTAATAGAGTAAATTTGATCATTGACTAACATAGATACTTCTGTTTTGTTTGTTAGAATTGCATGCTCTACACCTCTTTTTTGTAAAATCTTTAGTGATTCTTCTGTAGAAGAGCCAGTCAAATGAAGTGCTTCTTCAGGGTTTACTTTGATAACGCTTACTTGAGATAAATCAATGTCTGTGTCTTCCAAAACAACATTTTTCTCTGAATCAGTTCTTCTCAAAAATCCTTGAGGGTCTATCAGTAGAAAATTTGAGTCTTTTTTTATTTCTTTTAGTGTTTCAGAAGAAATTTCATGAAATATTGGACTTACCAAAAAACCATCGGCGTTAATTTTTGCATATTCTATTGGTTCACATTGATTTTCTAGTTTCAGAGTTCTATCTGCACCTTCAATGTTTATGGAAAATCTAGTTGTTCCTTTTTCACTTTGTGCATTTTCAAAATTTAACTTGTTATCTGTCAAATATTGCTTGTAAGGAAAATCAGAGCCAAATTTTGTTACAAGGTCCACATCAAATTTGAATTGCCTTGCAGTTATTCCCCCATAGCAAGCTGCCCCACCTATTTGCTCATATTTTGAATCACCTATCATTATGGTGTCAATGGCACAATGAGAGAATAGTGCGATCTTCATTTAATTGAATTTAGGTTTTGATGATTTAGTTTTTTGCATTCTTTTTTTCAAAACAAGATTTGCAGATAATCTCACCTTTTGATAGTGTTAATTCCAGATTAGACCCAAAGCAACTGTGACATAAACCTCGCATGTATCTACAATAGATAAGAAAAAGATCAAGAATTAAAACATGATGCAAAATTCGTACCTAATTAGGCACAAAAACTGCGGTTTTTTCGATTATACGCAAGAATATAAAGAGGCAAGAGAGATTATTGGCATGCCACTTAAGCGTGCTAGTAGAGGACGTACAAAGGGAGGAAAAGGCTCAACTGGAGTTGTACAGTGTACAAACTGCGGACAAACAGTTCCTAAAGATAAAGCAAAAAAAGTTACATCAAAACTAAATCTAGTAGAACATACATTGGCAAAAGAATTGCGAGCTCAAGGCGCATATATTGCATCACCAACTGTCTTGAAGCATTATTGCATATCTTGTGCAATCCATTTCAAAATTCTAAAAATCAGATCAGCTGACAATAGAAGAAAAAGAGGAAAACTTCGATAAAATTATTCTTCGATCTTTTTAGCAGTAACAATCATTCTTTGAACCAAAGTAATTGCAGCAATTATCACCACTATAAGAACAGCTATTCCCATAAATCCAGCAATGCCAATTATTGCAATTACCAAGAGTCGCTCTGCTCGTTCTCCAATTCCCACTCCTTGAAGTTTAATGTTTAATGCATCAGATTTTGCTCTTGCATAACTGACTAACAATGATAGAGTTATTGCCAATAGTACAAGGTATGGCTCAGCATAACCCCCAATTATTATTCCTAGAAAAATTGCAGTTTCTGCAATTTTATCAAACATTGAATCAAGATATCCACCTTTTTTTGAAGTCTTTCCTGTTACTCTTGCAACTTGACCATCAACCATATCAAAGAATCCTGAAACCAGCAACAAGATACCTCCAATAATTAACCCATATTCCATCCCTAATCCATAAACTACCGCAGAAGCCAAGGCAAATACCAAGCCAACTGTAGTCCAAAAATTAGGAGACAGTCCAGTGGATGCAAACCCTCGACCCATCTTCTCAAGTGCAGGTCTAAGGGATTCTCTGAGGTTATTTAACACGAAATTCTCCCAAAACCCACGTATATAAAAAATCAGAAAATTTTTGCCTATATTTTGACAGATTTTTTGAGGGATTGCTTTTCTCAGGCGTGAATTATAGATTATCCTCTACAATTACACATTGAGTATGAATTGGATCATCGACAAAATGATAGCAATTTGAACACTTGAATTGAGAGGGCTGATCACAAACCATGCATGTTGTCAGCACATCCAAGGACTCTCCGCAGTTCCTACAAGAATCTATTCTGTTAAATTCTAACACGAAAATTTTCTAAAAAAAGAGAGATAAAATACAAACAAAGTAATTTCTGTCAGGTATTGGTCAACCTACTTTAGCTAATTTTGAGCCAAATTCAAGGCTATTAGAGTAGACATTACTTTTGCTGCAAGAGATGCAGTTGCACCATTATCATAGTTTGGATTTAACTCCACGATATCAATTCCATTGACCTTTTTATTTTCAAAAGAGTGAATCATGTCAAATAATTCACGTGAAGTAATTCCTGCAGCTTCAGGATTTCCAACACCTGGTGCAAATGCAGGATCTAACACATCAAGATCAAGACTAGTGTATAGAGTATCAAATGAAGACACATGATCTTTTAGCATTTGGGGCCCCTTTCCTTGACGAATTTCTTTGTCAGTAATTGTTTTGATATTATGTTCTTTTAAGAAAGCAAGTTCTTCTTTTACAAATGCACGTGCACCTACATGTAAAATGTTCTCGGCTCCTCTTTCCTCAACAATTCTTCGAAGATAAGATGCATGGCTTAATTTGATATCAGCATACTCATCGCGTAAATCATAGTGTGCATCAAAAACAACATATCCAGTATTTTTTGGGAAACTCATGTAGGTTCCATAGGTAATGAGATGCTCCCCTCCAAGAATAAACAGTTGTCTGTTTTTTTCCACAAGTTCTTTTGTCACTTTTCTAACCATGTCAAGCATTTCAGATGCAACTACTGTGTGAGTTGTATTTCCCAAATCCTCAATGTTTGCAGTCTCAAGGTCTATTCCTAAATCAGGATGAAAAATCTCAATATTGTTAAATGCATCACGAATCACATCAGGGCCAAACCTACATCCAGGCTTGTAAGAGTGGGTGGAATCAAAAGGGATGCCAAAAACTGTAGCCACAGGATCACCATCACCAGAAGCAGTAATCAGAGGATTTTTGTTCATGTAGAGATCTAAAAAGCTCATTTTCTACACCATTAACTGTGGTCTTTGTGAAAGATTCCGTGGCATGTTCAATCCACTGAAAGGTTTGTCCTTTGTTTGTTCTTGGAATTCTTTTATGAAATCATCAAAAGATACTTCTTTTACATTTCCTGTTTGTCTATCACGTATACTGAGATTTTCAGAATTAGCTTCCTTTTCTCCAATGACGAGGATGTAGCGAACCCACTCTTTTTCAGCTTCTCGAATTCGTTTGCCGATGCTGTCGTTTCTATCGTCAATATCTACACGGATGTTATGAGAAGATAGTTTGTCACAAAGAGAAGAGCAGACATCATAAAACTCATCCTTCAGTGGAATGACACGAACTTGAGTTGGAGATAGCCACAAAGGAAGTGATGGTTTTCTTCCTTGCTTTGAGTCAAAGGCAGCTTTCTCTAAAAGAGCATAGATGATTCTCTCAATTGCGCCGCTGGGCGAATTGTGCAAAATTATAGGGTTCTTTTTTACATTGTTTTCATCAACAAAGTCTATTCCGTATCTATTTCCATTTTCAACATCTATTTGATCAGTAGAAAGGGCAGATGCTTTTCCAAGATTATCTATAAAATTAAATTCCCATTTTAAAACAAAATAAAAGAATTTTTCTTTCCACATTTCAACTAAAACAGGTTTTCCATGTTTTTTTACAAGGTCATTGACCGTACTTTTATTTTCAGTGTAAAAGTCTTCAGTGAATCTAATTGACATTTCATAATCAGATTCTTCTATCCCCAATTCTTTGAGGACATCTTGAGACAAGTCAAATCGAGTTTTGATTTCATCAATTGACTGCTCCATATCTTTACAAAATGCATGGCAATCAGGCATCGTAAAGGCACGAAGTCTTCTTAATCCCACAAGTTCTCCAGATTGCTCACGCCTAAAGCTATACCTGGTAAGCTCATACAAACGATAAGGCAAATTCTTGTAGGATAATTGATATTCATTGGCCATAAGGAATTGCCCAAAACATGCTGCAAATCTCAAGAATAGTTTTTTCCCCTCTGAATCAATATTGTATTGTCTTGCGGGAAATCGATTAAAGTAACTAACCATGCTAGGATGATGGGAATCATACATGATGGGAGTTTCTACTTCATATCCGCCATAGTCTTTTACTCGTTTTGTAACATATTGTTCGATTAATGATTTGATTAGCCTACCATTTGGAAAAAATCTCATATTTCCAGAATCAGATGCAGATTCATAATCGGCAATTGCTAATTTTTTCATCAAAGCAACGTGTGGTGGAGGTTCATCAACACTACGTTTTTTTGCAGATTCGTATTTTGATAATACTTCTAATTTTTTATGTTTTGAAAAGTTGAATTCAGTCATCGGAGTCATTGTTCCTTCAGGTGTCAAAATATACCAAAAGGATTTGATTTTAGATTCTCCTTTTAGTGCCTCAGATGTTTCTTCTTCAGCTTTTGCACCGTTAGTGTCTTGTTTTGTAATTACTTTGGAGCTTTCAGCTAATGGGTGGCCTTTTACTTGAATTTTGTATGATTTTGTCCATCCAAAAGGAGAATGAGAGACATCCAAATCGCTTGCAGATTCTTCCATCTCTTTTAGCAACGAAATTGCAGTGGAAGGGGATGCAAGATTTGAGCTTAGATGAGCATAAGGATAAAGGAGTAGTTTTTTACATCCAATTTTTTCCATTGAATTTTTTACTTGAGAAATGGCATCTTGTGCAACTGAAGAATCATCGTCCTTTTCGATAGCGACAAAAGCCACAACGAGTTCTTCTAGTCTTTTAGTATCAGTGTCAATATTTTCTTCAGCACTTTTAATCTCCTTTTTTGTAGGAGTATACTCTATGCTATCACAGTGTAGTTGTAAAATACGCACGATAAATCATGTTAATTGTGGCATAAATATACGATTCCTTCATAAATTTACTTTGAAAATAAGATAGATCAAGAATTCTTTATGGCATTTTCGATAATATCTCGCAATTCCTTTCGATGGGATTCTATAATTCCTCGAATTTCAAATGTATCCACATAACCTCCTGCCGATGCCCTAGAAGCTTTTAGCAGAAAGTGGAGTGAGCCTTCCTCTAATTTTCCTACATAATACCCGTACAAAAAATCAATCTCATTTTGGCATTTCCAGATTTGATCAATTTTTAAAAATGTCTGTTTGATTTCTGTTGGAATTTCTTGCATTCTTTGTTTTACATAGTTATCCAGAGATTTGTGAATTGAAGAGTCACTTATCATACAGAGTATGATTCAACCTAGTTCATAAACACTAAGAAAACTCAATCATCAATATGCCCCTTAAGTGTGATTATAGAGCGCAGAATTAGAGCAGATAGCCCTAGATTAGAAACTAAAAATTGTACAGCCCGGTTTAGCGAATCATTACCACGAAATCCTTCATCATAAATCATTTCAACTGATCCCTTGTCGGTTTGAACAAAGGAGGTGATTAGAGAAAATGGCCCTAATTTTTCATCATTTTTTTCAATATACAATCGTAATTCAACATGTTTTACCAAAATTCCTTGTTCCTCAAAATCACCAGAATTGAAAAGAACCTCAACTTTATCAGGTTGGCGATTTACACGGCTAGGATCATGCAAATCGATAATATCCATACTACATTGGATGGTAATGCCCCACATAAGAAATCTGCTGAAATAAACTCGTTGACCATCTCTCAAAGTTGCAAAATTGAATTACTAAATTGCATTTCTGATAAATTTTAAACCAAAGCACAAGTGTTAATTTACAGTTTTATTTTACCTTGAAAAGTGGACCACCATAAATTCCATGGAAAAGACATTCCGCACATAAAACTAGACCCAAAGATGACAATTGAGGATCTGGTAGAGGTGTTTGCCAGGTCAGGATTCAATGGAAGGCAGTTAGGAGAGGCTGCAAAATTGTATGCAAAAATGATTAAAGAAAATGCAACCATCTGTCTTACTGTTTCTGGAGCTATGACTCCGGTAGGGTTTGGAGGAATAATCAAGTCACTTATCGAGCGAGGGTTTGTAGATTGGATTATCACGACTGGTGCAAATGTTTACCATGAAGATCACTTTGCATGGGGACTTCCAATCAAGCAAGGACATTTTGATGTAGATGACATGAAACTTTATGAAAATGAAATTGTGCGAATACGAGATGTCTACATAAAATTCTACGAAACATTAGAAGCACAAGATCAAGTCATTCAAAAAATGTTTGGTAAGGACTTTCCAGATAAACCGTTTACTACTGCAGAGTTTTGTAACTTGATGGGAAAAATTAGCAAAGAAAAATCAAAGCATCCTGAAAAAAGTTTCATTACCACTGCATACGAATATGATGTTCCTGTATACATATCAACAATGAAGGATTCATCCCTTGCACTAAATTTGGCAGTGCAGCGATTAGAAGGTAAAGTGTATAATTTAGATTTTGTAAGAGAGATAATAGAGCAAGCAGCAATTCTCTTTAATTCTAAAAAGTCTGGAATTTTAGAGCTTGGTGGAGGAGTTCCAAAAAATACAGCACAGCAGACAGGACCATTGCTTGATCAAATTCTTAGACGCGATGATGGAGGTCAGGACTACATTATTCAGATAACAGATGCAAGACCAGATACAGGAGGTCTTTCAGGAGCTACTCTCCAAGAAGGAAAAAGTTGGGGCAAAGTACAAGATTCTCATGAGGGAGTCATCACAGTTTATGCAGATGCAACAATTGCATTTCCCATTTTGGCTTTGTATGTATTGAGTAATCAAAAAACAAGAAAGCCAAAGCGATTATACAAGAAATTAGACAAATTTTATCAAAATCTAAGTGATGATTATTTTAAGAAACCTGCTAAATCAAAAAAGCAAAAAAAACCTAGAAAATAAGCTAAAATTTATCAAAACGAGCACGTTCTAGATCTCTGTCATCTTTAGATTCTTTTTTGTATTCTTTGTAATGCTCTTTGCACAAGACACTCTTTTTGCCTGTAGAGTCTACGCGAAGATTAGCATTTTCAACTTTGGTGGTGTTCAATGAACGGGCACCGTCATTATCGCACCCCTCGACATTACATTTTGCACCTTTTGCAACTACGCCCATGAAAGCAATTAGATTAGATGTTATTTATATTTGAAAAAACCGCCACATTAGAATAATTTTGAGTCAAAAAATTTTGTAATTATTTGAATACATCGTTTATAAGAGGAATATTTTTTTCAGGAAATATGGCCGGAACAAAAAAGACAGACTCTAAGAAAGGCAAGAAAGACAAGGGAGAGAGTGGTCCAAAAAAGGCAGAGATTACAGTAATACTAAATGAACAAGAGGCAACAAAAATTGTTCAAAATTCCAAAGTAATTACCGTTCATGAACTTGCAAGACAGACAGGTGTTAAAGTTTCAGCAGCAAATGTATTTCTCAAAGATGCTCTCAAAAAAGGCATCATAAAACGCGTTGGCGGATTTAGCGGACATTATATTTATCAGCCAGCAACTTCATAGAACAGAAAACTATCTCCAGGTTTTAGATCTTTTAATGCATCAACATTTTCCCCTAACTTTCCAATCGGAGTCATTGTTTTACCAGAGTCAACATCTGCAATAAAAAAACAAAGGTCACCAGAAGAAGCCAAAAAAGCAACATCACCTTTTTTGAACTCTTTTCGCGGTCTTTCAGTTCCTGAATCAATTGATGTTTCAAAATAAGCAATGCTTTTTCCCATCAAGTGGGCATGACCTTCCAAAGGAAGAGATCTCATGATAGTTCCCACAGTTCTTGGAGATAGATGACGTTTTAGATCACATGGAATTTTGGCTTTTCCTTTGATTTCTAAAATTAGTTGTTTTTTAGAGACAGAACTTGAACTCAATTTGTAGTTTAAATTTATTGGAATATATAACGCTTTGAGAGAAAATCGATACTTGTCCAATGTTGAAGACCCTGTAGTGGAAACTCCAGAAAATGTAGAGTCCACAGAGGTTGAAGAATTAGAATCAGACCTTGAGGTTAATGCTGGGCTAGACAAAGCATTAGCAACCTACAGAAAAT
>JACEMX010000038.1 GCA_013867335.1 Candidatus Nitrosomaritimum aestuariumsis | reverse complement strand
CCCATCTTCAGCTTCAAATGATTGATTTTTTTGAATAAATGTGGTAAGTTCTGATATAATATCGTAGTCAGATACGACTAATTTATCATCTTCAATCAAAGTTTTGAGGTTAGAGCATCCAATCTTTTTAACTGTTTTTGACATCTTAAGTCCGAGTTGAGATTTTTTACCACTAAATCCCGACCCAACTATTTGTCCTGCTCTACCTCTCATAGAGCACATTAAAATATTGTCATACTCTAGATCAAAATGTAAAATATTTGATACTTGTTCCCCAATATCATTAATTTCAACTAATACATACGCTTTGTTATATGCCTTGGCAGTTTCCTCAATAATACTGGGGAATAACATAGGTTTGATTTCATTGTTTCTATACTTAGCAACAATCCTCCAAGGAACAGTAGTAATATCAAATACGATAAATGCAGAATAGTCATTTTCCGTTCCTCTTGATACGTCTACTGTTATAATATAACTATTCTCTTCCTTTGGTTCTTCATACATAGCAAGACCCTTATTTTGTTTTATTGGGTCTTCATAAACCAAGGTTCTTAGTTTTGATGCAGAGATGAGTGTGTCTACAGATCCTAAAAATTCGCATTCAAATTCTTGTGTAAACTGTCTTTGTGAAGTGTTCGCAATAGTCTGCTCTTTCCACTTAGCATCTCTTCCGGGAACTTCGGACCAGTGAACTTCTGTTGTTACATATTCATTTTTTCCACGCTCGGCATCATGCCAAAGTTTATAAAACATATTCATCCCATTTGGAGTTGAGAT
>JACEMX010000067.1 GCA_013867335.1 Candidatus Nitrosomaritimum aestuariumsis | reverse complement strand
TGTTTTGACTTTTCTTTTATTTTTTTAATAACTTCCTTTCCTAAAATGTAAATTCCTAAACACTCTGACATTGGAAGGTTCATCACTGGTTTTTCTTTAAACTGCTTAATTATTCCGCCTTCTACTACTGCAAATCCTGTCTCTTCTTTTCTTTTTGTTCTAGTTGCAATACATGCACTGCTCTTTTTTTCCTTGAATAATTTATACATCTTCTTTAGGTCTATTGCGCATAAATTATCTACAAACCATAAAACAAATCCATTTTCATCTTTTAATTTTTTTTCAATATGTAACAGGTCTCCCCCAGTTCCACTTTGAGAGTCCTGAACAAAAGAGATTTTTTTATTAGATTTTGGTTTGTGATAGTAATTTTTTATTTGTCCTCCTAATCCGTTAAAATCTGAAATAATGATAATTTCTTTAATAAAATCAAATGATTCTAGATATTTTACGACATAATCTATCAAGGGCTTACCGTTGATCGGGGTCATTGCCTTAGGAAAGTATTCTGTGTATGGCTTGCCTCTTGTTCCTTTTCCACCGGCTAAAATTACTGCCTTCACGTTCTAACGGTAAGATTTTTGTTTTCTTCGTCTAGCGCCTGGGCCACCAAATTTCTTTGGTTCCTTTCTTCTAGCGTCGCCACTAATCAAATATTTGTCAAAATCGGTAATTCTCTGTCTCAAATCTTCACGTGTTGATTTAGGTAAAGGGTGATCTTTGGGCTCTTTTTTAGACTTTGTCCATCCTGTTAGTGCTCTTGAGATACCTGTGGCAATTGCACTGGCTTGACCCATTATTCCCCCACCTCTAACTCTGATAGAAATGTCAATCTTGTCTCTAAGATCACCGCTGATTTCCAATGGTGCCAAAATAACTTCTCTAGCTGTCTCTTGGGGAATCATTTCTACTGGAACATTGTTTATTCTTACTTTGCCTTTACCTTTAGTAATGTAAACATGTGCACTAGCAGTTTTTCTAGTTGCAAAATAAATTTCTGTTTTTGGTACAGTCATTCAGTCCACCCTATAGTTCTTCCTAGGTCTGCCATGGTTGTATAATTGGAGGAAGATTTTCTTATCATAGCTTTTTCAAATTTAATTTTCTTAAGAGACTTAACTTCTTTTGGACTTCCTATGTATGTTCGAAGTCTTTTATGTGCCTCCTTTCCTGATGGTTTTTCTTTTGGTAACATTCCTCGAATCATTTTTTTCATTATTGTGTCGGGTCTTCTTGGATGTTTTGGCCCATGCTTCCAATGATTAATGCTGTTAATTTCTAAAAATTCTCTATATTCATTTATGATATTGCTTCTAGTTCCACTAATCATTATCTTATCGCAATTTACTATTGATACCCTATTACCTTTTATGAGTAATTTTGCCACATGGGAAGAAAGTCGACCGGCAATATGATCTGTTGCATCAACTACAATGGGCACATCAATTGCAAGTGCACTTTCTTGACTAGCCAAGTAAAACCACTCCTTTCCCTGTAGGATGTTTTTCAATTAATTCTGAATGTGAAATTAATTTTCCACCATTTTCAATAATTTTAGCGGCAGCTGAATCTGAAATGGAAAATGAACAAAGTGTAATCTTGTGAGGGATATTTCCTGTTCCTAGGACTTTGCCTGGAAATACCACCGTGTCATTTTCTTTGGTTAGTTGACCTATTCTATACAAATTGATGTCCCTCCTAGCAACAGATGGCTTTAAAGCATATTCTGCTAATTTTGCCCAAATTGGAGCATTATTAGTAGATGAGGCTTTTTTTAGTTCCTTTGCCATCTGTATTACTACTTGACTAGTCATGTGAATATTGCGGTTTAAAACCCAAATATAATATGTGTGCTTGGACTATGCGTTAATTTCATCGATCATGTTTTTGAACTCTTCAATTCTTTTTCCAAGTTCATCCACACCTGCAAGGATTATTTGTTCTGGATCAAGGGCTCCTGTAGACTCTACGGTTAAAATCCGTTCATCTTCTTTTTCTGTTTCCACAAGAGTTGCTACATTAGATGAATTCCATTTGGCATGCTCTCTACCACGTCCAAGTCTGGCATAGCATTCTACTTTGACTCTTTGACCTGGTGCTAGTTGTACAATTGGAATCTTTTCAGAGGTTGGTTTTACCGAGTCATCTTCGGAAATTAGTTCATCTGTTAATACTGCTTTTGAGACATCTGTATCTCCAGAATCCAAAACAAGCATTACTTTGCAATTTGAACATCCCGTCTCACTTTGACAGTCACATTTTGATGGTTCATTAAATCGTGCCAAGTCAGTTTTTAATGGAACTAGACCTAATCTGTGGGCAAGACCCTCATCAGGCAAAACTGATGAATTCTCAATAACATCTACGGTGTCAATGGCAAAAACAGGCACTCCGTTAAGACACAAACGTCTAAGAGCATTTGCATATTGCAAGGGTACACCTTTTAGCTTTATTGACATTTTACGCTCATCTTTTGAAATAACCTCTAAAGAAGACAAATCTTATTCCAAAATTTTCAAAGTCCACATAAAAATCTAGCTAGTTTTACCTATAGATAAATACTGATTTGTCTAACCCTATTCCATAATGGCCGATGTGACCGTAGTGCGATATTCTTTTGAGGGGGAAAAATTTGAGATTTTGGTAAAACCCGATCCTGCATTAGACTTCAAACTAGGGAAGAAAAAAGACATGTCTTCTGTTCTTGTCTCTGACGATATTTACACAGATTCAAGCAAGGGAACAAAGCCCTCTACTGATAAACTCTTAAAGGCTTTCAAAACTGAAGATTTAGCCGAGATTGCTCAAACTATTCTAAAGAAAGGTGACCTCAATCTTACCACTGACCAAAGAAGAAAAATGGTTGAAGAAAAAAAGAAACAGCTAGTTGAGTTTATTGCAAAAACATATGTCGATCCTCGAACTCATTTACCTCATCCTCCATTAAGAATAGAGCAAGCACTCAAAGATGCACGAGTTTCTATAGATCCACAAAAAAATGTGGATGAACAAGTCAAGGAAATAGTAGAAAAATTACGTTCCATTATTCCTCTAAAATCAGAAAACCTTTCCTTGGAAATAATTATCCCTGCCCAATTTGCATCTCAATCATATGCAGTTCTGAAGTCAGTAGGTTCTTTAAAAAAAGAAGAATGGCAAAATAATGGTTCCTTAAAAGCAATACTTGAAATACCCGCTGCAGCAAGGCCAAACGTGATAGACAGATTAGGCTCTATAACAAAAGGCTCCGCTACAGTTGAGGTTATGCAATAATGGATAATAAAAGAAAATATGTAATACCTGGAGACGTTGTAACAACAGGGCCATTTAGACCTGAACAAAATGTCGTTTTAGAAGGAAATAAGATTATTTCTACTACTATTGGAATTTCAGAAATCTATGATGATTCCGTCAAAGTGATTTCGCTTACTGGAAAATACATTCCGAAAATAAATGACCTAGTTATTGGTAAAGTAATTTCTCATACTTCCTTATCTTGGGAGCTTGACATCAATTCTTGTTATGTTGGATTTTTACCTGCCCAAGATGTATTTGGTAGAGATTTTTCTGCTCATGCTGATGAATTGACTTCCAAACTAAAGGCGGGAGATTTGGTTGCTGCAAGAATTGCTAATTTTGATCGTACACGTGATCCCTTGGTTACTATTGCTGATAGAGATCTAGGAAAAATTGACTCTGGAGATTTGATAAAAATCTCTCCAAGTAAAGTTCCTAGATTGATAGGAAAAAGAGGAACTATGATTCAAACCATAGAGACGGCAACTGAGGCAGTAATTACTATTGGACAAAATGGATGGGTAGTTGTTTCTTGTGAAAGTCCCGAGGGATTATTAAAGGCCAAAAAAGCCATACAAATGGTAAATGAGCAAGCACACGTTGCAAATTTGACTGATCAAGTGAAAGAAATGTTAGAATCAAAAGGTGAATCATAATGGGTGGAAGAGAAAGTACTCTAGTTTTATTAGATGAAAATGGTATTCGTTGTGACGGTAGAAAAATAGACGAACCAAGACGTATTATGATAAAAGCAGGTGGGTTGAAAAATGCAGATGGATCCGCCTATATTGAATTTGGAGATAACAAAATTCTAGTTGGAGTTTATGGACCAAGAGACGTCCATCCAAAACACATGTCTGATACTGATACAGGAATTTTAAGAGTAAGATATCATATGGAGCCTTTCTCAGTGGGAGAACGAAAAAATCCTGCTCCATCTAGAAGAGAAATTGAAATTTCTAAGGTAATCAAAGAAGCCTTATTGCCAGCAGTGATGCTAGAAAAATTCCCAAGAACTGCAGTAGATGTTTTCATAGAGGTTCTTCAAGCTGATGGAGGAACTCGCTGTGCAGCTTTATCTGCTGCATCTGTAGCTTTGGCTGATGCTGGAATTCCAATGAGAGATATGGTCGCAGCTTGTGCTGCTGGTAAAGTGGCAGATACTGTAATTCTAGATGTAAATAATGAAGAAGACCAAGCAGGTCAAGCCGATATGCCTATCGGGTATATGCCTTCACTTGAAAAAGTTACTCTCTTGCAACTCGATGGAGTTTTGACACCTGAAGAATTTAAGAAATGTGTAGAAGTTGGAGTAGAAGGTTGTAAGATTGTGTATGATTTACAAAAGAAAGCACTAAATGAAAAATATTTTAAAAATGGAGGAGATCAATAAATGACCTCAACTGTTATTGACGAACTAAAAAAATCACAAATTCTAGAATTACTTGAACAAGGAAAAAGAATTGATGGTAGAGCTTTAGATGAGCCAAGAAAATTAACAGTTGAAATAAACGCAATTCCTAAAGCAAACGGATCTGCAAGAGTTAGACTCGGCGATACTGAAGCCATTTGTGGAGTAAAAATTCAACCCGATAGACCATTTCCTGATATGGGTGATAAAGGAATTTTCATTTGTACTGCAGAACTTTTACCATTGTCTCACCCTAGTGTGGAGACTGGACCTCCAGGACCAGATGTTATAGAATTGGCTCGTGTAGTGGACAGAGGAATAAGAGAAAGCCATATGGTTGATGTATCACAATTAGTAATTGAAAAGGACAAATCAGTTGTAGGTGTTTTTGCTGATAATGTTGTTGTAGATTATGATGGAAATTTGTTTGATGCATGTTCCTATGCTGCAACTGCTGCTGTTTTAAAATCAAAACTACCAAAATGGGAGATGAAAGATGATGTGCCTACTCTTGTAGAAGGTGAAGAATCTGAATTACCTACAACTACTATCCCTGTATCAGTCACTATGGGCAAAATAGGAAAGCATATCATTGTTGATCCAAATGGTGATGAGTGGGCCAGCATGGACTCTAGAATTACAATCACTACCGATTCTGATGGTAATATTGTAGCCTTGCAAAAAGGAGGCGATGATGGATTTACAGTTGATGAGATTGTTAAATGCGGCGAACTCTCAATTAAAGCAGGTGCCAAAATTAGAGAAACTTTAAAACAAGCAGGCGAAGGCAGTCAATAAAATGGCCAAGAAAAAATCTCTAAAAGGACTTGGTGCCAGATATGGTATTAAACTTAGAAAACAGTACACCAAGGTTCATCACCAACTAAAAGAAAAAAGAACTTGCCCTGATTGTGGTTCCAAACAATTTGGAAGAGATGCAGTAGGAATTTGGTCTTGCAAAAAATGTAGCTTCAAAATTGCTGGAACTGCTTATGACGTTAAACTTTAGTGCCAAAGTCACAGTAGATGCTAAAAAGAAAACAAGAGCAATTTTTGATTCAATAAACACCGACAACGAATTTTATCCTGAAAATCCAACAAAAACTGATTTTAAAATTAATAAAAAAATCATGATTTCTATTGAATCTGATCACCTGCCTCATTTGAGAGCCAATCTTAATTCTACTCTGAGATTAATACAAGCAAGTTATGACACAATTGATTCTGTAGATGATTAATAATTTTAAATCGTAAAATTGGATATTTTTCATAATACTATTATCTAAACTAGGTTAAGAAAACAAAACTATGATTGAATTTAATCATCTTCCAATAAATTTTACACAATCACAACTTATCGAAAAAGATGATGGTCACTATTATCAAACTCCAAGTGGCAAAATTTATCCATCAATTACAACTATGTTGCAAAAAACCCAATCATTAGAAAAGCAACAAAGCTTACAACAATGGAGGGAAAAGGAAGCTGCAGCAGACTATATTACTCAAGAGGCAGCAATCATCGGCTCCGAAACTCACAAATTAATTGAAGATTATCTACATGGAAAAGAGATTTTGGATAAGCCACGACTCTTATCTGAAGCCCATTTCAACAATCTCCTCCCCCTTGTAAACAAAATTGATGATATTCATGGCATTGAATTGAGATTATACAGTGACAAAATGAAATTAGCTGGTACCTCAGACTGTATTGCAAAATATGATGGGATTGTCTCTATTATTGATTACAAGACTAAGCGAAGTAACCAAAAAGAAGAATGGCTAACTGATCACTTTATTCAAGCTACTTCCTATGGGGAGATGTTCAGAGAGCTGACGGGAATAAAAATAGAACAAATCGTAATCCTGGTATCTAGTGAAAAAAACACTCGAATGGAATTTGTTAAAAACCCTGATGACTATTTGGATGCATTAGAGAATAGGATATCTCAATATTATTCCTCATAAATGATTCAATCCGGTAAAGATATAATGAAACTCAAATCTCAACAATAACATGTCTGCCGGACAAATGCCTCCTTGGCTTCAAGAACAATTAATGAAAATGCAACAGTCTCAGCAAAATCTTCAGGTTATAATGCAACAAAAACAACAAATCGAAATGGAAAAAATTGAGACTGAAAAATCTCTAGAAGAACTAAAAAAAGCAACTGATGAGGATATTGTCTATAAACACGCAGGTTCCATTTTGATAAAATCTACAAAAAAGGAATTAATCGATGAACTAGAAGAAAAGCAAGAATTGACAAAAACGCGCTCAACAGTCTTAGAAAAACAAGAAACAAGACTAAAAGAAACTCTGAAAGAACAAGAGGCTAAAATTACAGAGATGATGAAGGGAGGATCATCTGGTGGCGCAACAATGACTGAAGGAAGTTCTCCTAACAATAATCCATAAAATCAGACGTATATTTTTCAAATAAGATATTAACAAATTAGAGTAATTGGATTTGGTGAAATTAGAAAATTTAAGAATTGTAGTTGATGAGAGAGAGAAAAAAAGCGGAATTCCAGATTTACTCAAATCTGTAGGAATGAAAGTAGAAATGAAGACTCTCCCAGTAGGGGATTATATCGTAGCTCCTGAAACGATAGTAGAAAGAAAAAGTATCCGAGATCTTTTATCTTCCATTTTTGATGGAAGGTTATTTGATCAATGCTCAAGACTAAAAGAAAATTTTGATTTTCCTGTAGTTTTGATGGAGGGGAATGTAGATGAAATTGAAGAGATAACTGAAAACCCTCTTGTGTTTTATGGTGCATTATCAACAGTTGTCATAGATTTTAAAATTCCAATAATTCCTACACCGAGTGCCACTCATACAGCAAAACTACTTGTTTCAATGTGTTCACGGAAAGAATTGCCAAAAGGACCATTTTTGAAAAAAATCAGAAAATCTACTGATTTAGAGAAACAACAGCTTTCCTCATTATGTAGTCTACCAGGAATAGGCGAAAAATTTGCCATACGTATGCTCGAGAAATTTGGAACTCCTCTTAAAGCACTTAACGCCTCTACTTCCGAACTTGCAAAAGTAGAGGGTCTAGGAGAAGCTCGTTCAAAAAAAATTAAGAAGATGTTAGAAACTAAAAGTAAATTTCTTAAAAAAAGCGACCAAAAAACATTACATGATTCATAATATCATTAATTAAATTTGGAGATTTGTTTTACTGATCTTTGTGCCAAAGAATTTGAAGGTAAAAATTAGTAACTTATTCGTTTATTGATACAGTAGGGGTTTGACCCTTGAGTAATTTCCTTTTTAGAGGCGTTCCACAAGTAGGGCATTCTTTTCCATTTTTGTGATTAGACCTGCAACCTGGGCAGTAATGAACCCATTTTCCAACATCTTTTATTCCGCTAGTCATTACAGGGGAAATTTTCAATCCCAAATTTTTTGCAACATTTGATATTGCAAAATCATCTGATATTATCTCTCCATCTAATTCAATGCATAATGCAATAATCGAAATATCTTGTTTTGAAAGTTGTTGGTAATCTCCCGTATTTTTGGAGGCTTTGATTGCTCGTTCTATAGATTCACTATCTGGCTCTCTAATTTTCAGTCGATTCGTCTCTAACAAAGTTTCTAAGGCTTCATGATTTTTTTTGATGTGCTTTATTTCATCATAAACCTGTGATGTGGTATAACAATCACTTGAGGATCCAAATGGGACACCTGCATAAAATGCGCTTGCATCTAATATTCTAAAATCCAAGCTTACTCATCTGTCTCAACCCTCTTTTCTTTAATCTTATAAAGACAGCGGGTTTTTTGTATTTTTTTATAATGATGGGTTCTTCGTATCCTGCCGATTTAACGACCTGTGCATCCATAACTATGTTACAATCATGAGATGATATTATTTCAATTTTCTCATCTGGGACAACAATTGATTCTAATCTATAGACCGGTGCAACTGGGGTTATTATCAGAACATCTAGGCTTTCATGAAGTATTGGTCCACCTAAAGAAAAAGAATGTCCGGTTGATCCGCTAGGTGTAGCAATTATTACTCCGTCCATTTTTTGTTTAACCGTATCATTCTGAAATTTAATTTCAATCTCTGCAGTTTTTGTTAGGTTGGTTCTGTTAATGTAGATTTCATTTAGTGCAGGTGGGAATTCTTTTCCTCCGCAAGATGCAACAACTCGAATTCTTTTATCTAAAAAGAAATTATCTTTCAAAATCTGATTTATTGCATCATCTATTTCTTCAATTGTAATCTCTGCAAGTATGCCTCTGTTTCCTCCAACATTAATGGTGAGGATTGGGGTATCGTTATCCAAATGTCTGAAAACTCTTAATGTCGTTCCATCCCCCCCGAGGGTAACCACAAGATCTAGTTTTTCTTTCTTTAATTCCTGCAAAGAATCCATCTTAACTGCTCCCTCGACTTCAATTGGTGCTATTGTGTATACTTTGGATTTTTTTGCAAGAAATTTCCTTGCCACATCTCTGGCAGTTTCTTCAGATTCTTTAGAGCCAACTTTACTCACTATTGCAACTGTTTTTAATTTCAAGCAGTTCTACTGAAAGTTATTTACTTAAAAATGATATTTTCTAATTTTCTTATCTGGAAAAACAAATAAGTATGAAAACAATCCGGAAATAAAATATGAGTTACGCACACCCTGAGGTTTTAGTTGACACAGAATGGATGTCCCAAAACCCTCCAAATGAAAATAGAAAATTAGTTGAAGTAGATTATGATCCTGTAAATGGATACCAAAAAGGACACATTAAAGGAGCAAGTTTGATTTGGTGGAAGAGAGATATCAACGATCCCGTTACTCGAGATATTATCAGTAAAAGACAATTTGAGGAACTAATGGCAAAAAATGGTATCCGTGCTGATACTGAAGTTATACTTTATGGAGATTTTAATAATTGGTTTGCAGCCTTTGTTTTTTGGGTTTTCAAAATTTATGGACATGAGAATCTCAAAATAATGAATGGTGGAAGAAAAAAATGGGAATTAGAAAATAGAGAATACACTACTGAAGAGCCACAGATCCAATCAACAAATTATGTTGCCCAACCACCTGATGAGGGATTAAGAGCCTATCTTTTTGATGTTAGTAGGGCATTAGATAAAGAAGATACAGTTATGGTAGATGTAAGATCTCCTGCTGAATTCACTGGCCAGATTACTGCTCCTCCAGAGTATCCAATGGAGCATGCTCAAAGAGGAGGGCATATTCCTGGCGCCAATAACATTCCATGGGCCACTGCCGTAAACGATGCAGATGGCACCTTCAAATCAGTTGATGATCTAAAACAAAATTATGAACCAAAAGGAGTTACTCCAGATAAAGATGTAATCTGTTATTGTAGAATTGGAGAGAGATCATCCCATAGTTGGTTTGTACTAAAATATCTCCTTGGTTATCCCAAAGTTCGAAACTATGATGGTTCATGGACAGAATGGGGAAACATGATAGGAAATCCTGTGGAAAAATAAATTGCTTTTAGACCTTCCTGTTTTAAAGAAGGGAACTTTCTATTTTATCAAGGACGGCGACTTGGATCTTGTTTTGGAGGATAAAACAAAACGAGGTCTTACGGTAAAAGAGACATCTATAGATGAAAAATTAAAGGTCAAAGCCGACAAAGGAATGATTCATGATATGGATGGAATAGGTCATTGGGTTCCAATCCGCTGGTATTTTTCAAAAAATCAATTTGATCTTGAAAAAGTTTCAGAATATGCCGAAAAAATGGAACAAAAATACACCGAACTTCGCGAACTAACCTGTCCTGACGACGACTAGATAACCTTTTTAAATAAATCGAATGTACTGAATCTGAATGTCATTACTTCTCAAAGATCGAGTTTGGTCTATGGAGGCACCAACAGCAAAGCGAGGTGTTTATCCACTACATGGTTTCAAACTGGGACTTTATCGATTACCCATTACACTGGAAGATCCTGACGAAATCAAATCCGTACATGATGGTCTCAAAAAGGCATTTGAAATGGATGCATATGCAGATAGAGTTTTTGCCACTTATAGGTGGAAAGAGCAAAACATGGACGATCCAGATGCCAAGGGATACGAAGAAGTAGAGTTATCCGTTACTGTAGAAATTGTAACTGGTGAAGTTGTGGATATTATTTATCAGATTTTCCCAATAGAAAAATTTGGAGATCCTCAATGGGTTAAGGATTACAGAAAGAAAGCAGATCATTTTGCAAAAATGATAATTGATACTATCCTAAGAAACACAATCCTGGCCGATAAAATGATTGATTTTCTAATTAAAGATGAAAAAATTACTGAATTAAATGCGCTTCAAAAACTAGAAGAAATGACGCCATTAGCAAAAATTGTTCTTGATGCTAAACCAAAACCAAAACCCGTTGAAGAAGTAGCTGATGATGCAGGCGGAGCTGATATCCCAGTACTTGATGGTCCAAAACCAGGACCAATAGATGTTGAATACAAATCAAAAATGAAAGCTACTGCTCCATTTGATGCATCCGGATATACTGTCAAAACTTGGGGAAGACGTGGAGCTGATAACAAGCAACTAGGAGTTTGGGGCGAATTTGTTTCTGTGGATTATGATATTTGTGTTGCAGATGGCGCTTGTATAGAGGCCTGTCCTGTAGGGGTATACGAATGGTTTGACACTCCAGGAAATGTTGCATCCGATAAAAAACCATTAATGTCAAAAGAACCAGATTGTATTTTCTGTCTTGCATGTGAGGGCGTTTGTCCTCCATCTGCAATCAAGATTTTTGAACAAAAATAAGCAGACCAATTTGCAAGTATAAATAGCCAGTAACGCTCAGTGAAAGCTAGGGATGGCAATTAACCCTTTTACTGCATTTGTGTTTGATCTATTCATTATTTCTGCAATCATAATCACTGCTTATACTCTGAATTTTTACTATCTCACTTTCCTTTCGATTAGAAGAAAAGAGGTATTGACTACTGCTGAAATGGGAACTCCATCTGTGACCATTCAACTTCCAATTTACAACGAAAAATATGTTGCAAAACGTCTGGTAGATGCTGTTTGTGCATTAGATTATCCGAAAGAAAAAATGAAAATTATGGTCTTAGATGACTCTGATGATGATACCGTAGAATTAATGGCAGCTGCGGTAAAAGGATACAAAACTCAAGGATTTCAAATTGAACATATACGAAGAGGCACCAGAAAAGGGTACAAGGCAGGTGCTCTAAAATACGCAATGCAAATCACTGACACAGAATATGTAGCTATTTTTGATGCAGACTTTATTCCACCTGATTGGTTTCTAAAAAGAGCAATTCCTCACTTTTCTAAACCAAATATTGGACTTGTACAATGCAGATGGGGGCATGTCAATGAAAACTATTCGGCAATCACAAAAGCACAAGCATTGAGCCTTGATTTTCATTTTCTAATTGAACAAAAGGCTAAAAGCAATTCTCATTTATTCATGAACTTTAATGGCACTGCAGGAATTTGGAAAAGAGATTGTATTGATGATGCTGGAGGATGGCACACAGCAACTCTAGTAGAGGATTTGGATTTGAGTTACAGAGCTCAAATGAAAGGATGGAAATGCGTTTTCTTACCTGATATTGTTGTTGATGCTGAACTCCCAATTCAAATGAACGCAGCAAAGAGACAACAATTCCGATGGGCAAAGGGGTCCATTCAATGTGCTGTCAAACTCCTCGGTGGCATTGCGGTAAAAAGAAGAGTTGCAGTAGAGGCCAAAATTCAAGCCTTTATTCAACTAACTCGACATATTGTTTATCCTCTAATGTTGATCCAATTCCTAGCATTGCCTATTCTATTAGCTGGGAATATCAATCTCTATGTGGTTAGCTTTATTCCAGCTTTGACTATCGCTACATATCTTGCAATGGGTCCTGGTGCGTATCTGATGATAATTCAAAAGATGTATCATAAATCTTGGAAAACTAAAGCCAAAATTCTTCCCTCGTTACTTGTTTACAATGCTGGATTATCCGTAAACAACACTGTAGCAGTATTTGATGCTGTTTTAGGAAAAAAGAATGAATTTTTGAGAACTCCAAAATATGGAATCCTCACCAAAAATGATGATTGGAAAGATAATGCCTATAATTTACCATTTACTAAGGTAACCTTACTTGAACTCTTTTTTGGAGTCTATGGTGTAATGGGAATTTTGATTTCTATTTTTTCCAACAACCCTGTTTTTGCACCTATTATTGGAATTCAAACAATTGGATTTTTCTTCATCGCATACATGAGTCTCTCTCATTCTAGGTTTAAAAGAAATAAATCAAGCCAACCTAGAGCTCTAACCAAGGAAGAAAAAATGGCAAACAAAATTTACAAAATTTCAATGGCTGGAATAGTGGCAATTATTGTATTTGGTGGGTTTATGGCAATTTACGGATATAATACTGATATTTACCCCCTTGATAGAATGAGAGGCCATCTAGACGGAATTGTTGGAACTTCTGATCCTGCAGTCATTCAAGCTCATCTTCTTGAAATAAAGAAAGATCTCAACACAGTTATGGTTAACCTTGATGAAACTAAAAATGCAGATGGCGAAGTAGTAGGTAAAAACCCAGTATGGATATTTCCAACCGAATCTACCAACTTCCTAAGAATTGAAAATGATGTGGATTCTATGATTACTAGTATTGAAAAAATATCCACTGTTCCAAAGGATAGTTCTGCTTACCATACTGGAATGTTAGACATCAATGCACGTTCAACATTACTTAAAGAAAATATCATGGATGCTACACCATACATGTACGTTAGCGTCTCTAATATTGTATTTAGTACAATGTGGATTGCTGTAATTATTGGAATCTTTGCAGCCCTTAAACGAAAGAAAGACCAATTGACCACTCTAGATGAAACAACCGGTGTCTAGGAAATATTCAACTCTTTTCTGATTTCGTCCACTGCTCTTATTCCGTAAATATCTCTTATTTGCTGGAC
>JACEMX010000143.1:1919-13921 GCA_013867335.1 Candidatus Nitrosomaritimum aestuariumsis | reverse complement strand
GCATGATTTCCTGTTTGAGTTTTTTTTACAAGAACATCTCCATCTTTACAAGTTACCATATCAATTGCAAATGAATCGGAGATGATGTTTGGGCTAACAAATATCATCATTAAGGGAATCAGTGCAACAATGGTCAATTTTGTTGTAAAATTTGATGTCATTGATTGCAAAAATGACAAATACTATAAAATATTTTTACCAATTTTGCATCATTATGAAAAATTTTTGGTCATTTGAGAAGACTTTGGATTTTCCTAGCAGTTTGGTCGATATCGACATCAGGTTCTGCCGAAACAAAAAGAACCATTCCATTTACCAAAAAAGTCAAAGTAACTACATTTGCTCTCCTAGCTGCTGCATATTCAACTGCACCTAGGTTATCATCAAAATCTTGCCTAGTCCTTATCCGCAGCACAGCCTCAATGAACATTTTTTTTCTTTCTTCCTCATTTTTAAGAGGGGTAACATCCTTCCGAAAACTACCTGCTACCTGATTTCCCATCATATCCAAAAATCCAGCAAATCGGATTTCAGGTTCATTTGCAAGCAAATCACACTTTTCCTTAAGATTTTGAGTTTCTGAGGACATGTTTCACAATACAGATTTGTTGGATAAATATAATCTATTGATTTTTAGTTTAAAATTTCAAAAATTCTTGTAGATATGAAAATTAAACGAGTTTGAAAATTAAATTCTGATTGATAGTTTCTTTTGAGCAAAAATTGTCCCAATCATTCCAGAAATAGCTCCAGGTATTATTGTCATTAACCAAACATTTCCAATGATATCAGATGAAGAATGAATTACATCATATGAAAGAACATCATTATAAACATAAAATTCTAGAAAGGTCATTGCCAACATTGGAAAACAAAACATGAAAAACATAGAACCCAAGATGGCTCCTGAGATCTTATCTGCATGTTTTTGAATAAATTCACTAGTACTTTTATTCAAAACATAATCAGCAATTATTGCACTAATCATTGGTGCTGCAAACCATGGAAGGTAGAACAAAAGTTTCTCAGAAGTAAAAATGTTAGAAGTTACATTCATTGTAATAAACACTAAGGCAGATGCACTTGCTACACCAAACATGTTGCTAGATTTTGAAACCGTCCAGAAAACCAAGGAGAATGCAAACGGCAGAAGTGAAACTCCCAAAACTAGTGCAACAATAGGATCTGGATTAAAATTATGAGTATCGCCATTAGAAATTGGCAGAACAAAGAAAAATATCAACCACATTACACTGAACCAAAACACACCAAAGGATATTGGAAGTATAATTTTTAGAAAATTACTATTTTTTCCAGTCTCAGAATAGATTCTTGCAAAACCAATGGTAGAGCCAACAGATGCCATCATAATTCCAACTGCAAGTGTAAGGTGGGTTGGACTAAGTAATCCATCTATTCCAAACCATTCATGCCAGTAAAAATCTCCAGGACCTGCAATTATTTGCATTAAAGCTCCAATGATGATAATTTTGCTGCCAAAAACGAATGGTCTTCCTCTCACTTCCTTGTTTTTTAGAATAAGAGATAGACCTAGAAGTCCACTAATTAGACTAATTCCCACGCCTGTATAGAGAACCATATGTGATGGCGTAAAAAAAGTCTCAGGAGTTCTTAGCAGATGAGATGTAATATCCCAACTTGCCCCCCACATTGAAAGACTTACACCTATAAGAGCAATGAAAAAAGAAATCAAAAATAATTTCTGTACATCAAATTTTAGAAAAGTTGTCTTTGAGGTTTTCAATTATTGGAACTGAATTAGAGATGTTGATAAATTCTTCTAATCATAATTTAATGACAAATTACGAGTCACCATCTTAAACGATTGGGCAAAAGATGCCCAATCATAGGACGCAAGGCCAGAGAATAGACAAAAACATTACACTATCACTGGTTATTTTACAAAAATTTTTGATCAAAATTTGCTTAAAAGGAACTCGTAGAAATTATTAGTATCAATCATTAGTATAGCCTAAATATCTTTTTGAAAAAATAAGTTTGATTGGAGCTGTCACCAACAAACAAATCGTTTTTGGTCTTAAGATCCAATTCTTAAAATTATTTTTAATGTAATATAGGATCAGCTAATTTTGAAATAATTAATATCTAGTCAAAGAGTGGCTTTAGCCATAGAAGGAGTGTTTGGGATGAGAATTGAATCATGTCGTAATTGTGGCAATACCATTTCAGTTTTAAAATACTGTAATGTGTGCAAGCAGCCAAAGCAACTTAGATGTGAAACATGTTCAAAATATGTTGATGATCCAATTCACTCAAAATGCGACACAGTTACTGCTGGTTGTAATTAAGAAAAGTTTTTGAAAAGATTATTTTTGTGCAATTACCAAATCAACTTTGTAATGTAATTCTGTCCTTGGATTTAATTTTAGGTTCCATGTTAAATTAGAGGGTTTTTCCGTACCCAGAATTATTTCAAATCCAAATTTTCTCAAATCTTTTCTTAGAGTTTTTTCATCTAGAGTTTGTTTAACAGAATTTTTCCCTCTATCGTAGTCATAAGGGTCAGTGATTAGTAAACGGCCATTCTTGATTTGGTCGTTTATTAGATTTAAAAAATCTCGTGGTTCTACAAGTTCAAGTAGATTCAAGGCCAAAACCAAATCAAATTTTGTTTTTCCAAATACTGGTGAAAGTGAGTCAGCTACCAGATAATCAAGATTTTCCTGGGGGTTTTTCTGAGCAATTTTTAATGCCGTAAAAGAGCGATCAATTCCAAAAACAGTTTGACTTGATTCAGCCATATACTTACTGATAATGCCAATAGAGCAACCATACTCTAAAGATAATTTTGAGGCAGGAAGTTCTCCAAGTTTCTTTTTAATTGTAGAATAAAATCTAGACCTTGTACTTTCTTGATAGATTTTTGTCCATCTTTTCTCAAGATTTGAACGATCTTCGATGTTTTTGATATTATTAGTTAGAGATTTTTTTAGAAATAATTTCATTTTAGGAGACACTGAATTGACAAGTTTGCCCCCAAGTGATCTTCTATTGGAGATGTATGATGAAAAGTCATCCCAGATTATTGGTAATTTTTCAATTATAGGGAATACAGATTCGCATTTTGTGCAATGTAAAAATCCCTCTTCTATCTCCTTTTGTTTTTTTAAAACTTCCAATTCCAATTTTGAATTACAATTTAAGCATTTGATGTAATCCAGAGTAAATTCTTTCAATAGTTAAAGAGGCTTTGTTATTTTTGAATTAATAGTTTTTTTGAAATTTTTACCAAGATAATATTAAATGTAGTTCTACTCGACTAGAAATAAAATGACTGAATATGATGAATTTGCTGAGGCGTTAATTGACCAACTAGCAGTAGAGATTAATGAAGAGAAAGAAAACTCTGATTTAGCCTCAAAAATCGACGAGGATTCATCATTCAACCTTACTTTTGATTCCTTGGAAAATGCAAGTAATGAGATTTTTCCATGGGTAAAAAATCAAATCAAAGATTTCACTGAATTGACTGTACCTGAAACTACAAAAATTAAATTTCCCGAATTAATAGAATTAAAAAAATTAAAAGGAAAAAGAATCTTTACTACTGATGATGCTAGAGAGTTTGTGGATTCACTAGTTGAAGCAATATCTAAAGAAGATGTTGGAAAAATATCCAGTTTAATGAAACAGGATACTGTAAAATATTTAGTATATTCAACCTATGCAAAAAATTACATTTCAAAAATATCCGTGACTTTTGGAGATTATTTAGAAGATACAATATACCTTAACAAATTATTTTTCTCTATTTTACCAAAAATAAAACTATACAGTCAAGGTCCTCCATTTGAATCTGGGTATGAAAAAATAAAATCCAGCTACATAGGCGCAGTCAAAATGACAATGTTGGAAGAATCTATTCATGCAATTCAACATGGCCTTTACAAGAGCAACAAAGAGGCTGTAAAAAAAGTAAATGAGGTGTATGAAGATTTGGCAAAAATTATTTTGGATTTGGATGATAGTACACTTTCAAAGATTTTTGACTACATGAATTTAGATCCTGTTCCAGATGAATTTCCAATTGCTAAAAGGGCAAATCTCTATTTTGTATTAAACCCAGAGTATTTTATTTTAGGAACTCTTCCGCCAGACCAAATGGCAACAAAAGAAGGTCAAATTGATACAAAGTTGGCCGAGATGATTCCACAACTACCTGAGATTTATCGAAGGTGGCTAAAACCCAGACAGCAACAACATGCAGCAATGACTGTAATCCAAGGCATGGCAAGTTTTGCAATAAGAAATATTCTGAAGGATGATTCAGATTTTAAGAATTATCTTTCTGTTTTCAAAGGTACGGATCTTGGTAGTTTTATGGCTCAAAAGAATATGGGAATCAATTTTGCAGAGACAATTTATGGTAAATTAGGAAAAGAAGCCTTCAAAAAATTGATTGATGAGCCTCCAGATACTCTAGAGTTGAAAGATTCACAGTTATACCTCAAAAGGATAACAGGGTAATTGCAAGGAAAATTTGATCCGTTTGTTGCAGAATGGGTTTCTTTTGTTACAAATCCCAACTTTAACCTAGTAGAGAAATGCCTCAAATTTGCCCAAATTTTGGAATACCCTGATTTGGATATTGAAAAATATATACAGAAAATTAACTTGATGGGAAAAGCACTCCAAGAATCAGTTAGTGACGTGAAAAATCCCACTTATTTGATCTCAATTCTTAATGAATTTCTTTTTGAAAAACTTGGATACATGGGTGATATTGATGATTACTATAATCCAAAAAATAATTTTCTCAACGAGGTTATTGATAAAAAATCAGGATTGCCAATTACATTATCTATTTTGTATGTAGAGATTGCAAAGTTTATCGGACTTGATTTGAAAATAGTTGGATTTCCTAGTCATGTGTTGGTAAAACATGGTGAAGAGATGGTTTTAGATCCATTTCATGATGGAAGGCCAGTCGACATAGATGATTTGCAAGAAATACTTGATAGAAATTTTGACGGGCAGCTTGAATTTGAACCAGAGTTTTTAGATGAAATAAAATCAGAAAAAATTTTAGTTAGACTAGTTCGAAATCTAAAAGTTTCCTACTCACAATCATATGCTCATGAAAAAGCTCTGAGATGTGTAGACATGACTTTGGCAATAGAACCAGAATCTCCTGAAGATATCAGAGATAAAGGACTTCTAGAAGAAAAATTATTGAATCACGATACAGCATTAAAATATCTAAACAGCTATCTTGATCTAAATCCAAACGCAGAAGACGTAGATTATATTTTAGAATTGATTAGAGACATTAAAACAAAGGTTAGTCAATAATTGAATCGACGTCTTGTCCTTTCTTTATCAGACTTATTTCATGTCTTGCGATTTTGTTTCTTAGGGCGTGCTTCATTAGGTCAACTTCGCTACGAAGTAACGCAATCTCATCTTCGAGTTTTGCGACTCTTTCATAGATTGTTTCTGCATCTGAACTCATGATTATTTATCATCAAAAAATTGTCTTAAAAAGTTATGGGTAAATTTTTTGATGGACAGGTTAGCTTTTTGAACTATAATTCAAACTCTTGTCTGCATTTTTCGCACTTTCCTCTTTCTTCTCCTGGTTGGCCAAGAATGAAAATTTTACCTATAGTCATGCATTCGGGACACATTCCGGTAGTTGCGTTTTTTGGTCCACTGCGTATAATTTTCTGAGATTTTCTTCGTCCCATACATCCCTAGTCAAAAGCGGTCTATTAAATTTAATTTAATGGCGCGGGGAGGGGGATTTGAACCCCCGTGTCCAGAAGGACATAGGATTAGCAATCCTACGCCATACCAGGCTAGGCGACCCCCGCACAAAGGATGCTTAAATTAATCTGTAAATAAATTCATTCGTCGCCAAATTGGCTGTAATTATTAACGATATCATCAATTGGAACTCGTTTTCCACCAACAATCTTCAGATCAACTGTCACTTTTGTATCCTCAATGGTGATGATGTTGTACGTATTCTCAAATAATCCCCGAACTCTCTCAGATGTGGCAGTACCAGCATTTACCACCATTAATTTCCCAAAGTTCCATACCCATGGACGGTGTTTGTGGCCACACAATACTAAATCAACCCCAGTATCCAAGATGGTTCTTAGAACATCACCGGCATCAACCACAGTCAATTGATCTGAACCGGTATCAGGAATCGCAACGAGATGATGATGCATAGCCAAAATCTTGACTTTGTCTTTGTATTTTTTCATGGTTCTCTCTAACCACAGGTTTTGTCTATATCCAACTTCACCTTCATTTCTGTCGGGTCTTGCAGTTCCAACTGTAATTAAAACAACTTTGTCATTCAATTCATTAACAGTTTCAAATGGAAAATATTTTTTGAATAGAAGATATCCAGTATTTCTATAGTCATGGTTTCCACTAATTGATACAATTTTTTTTGCATTGAATTGAGTAAGGAGATTTTTGCATTGTTCATATTCCTTCATCAAACCTTCGTTTGTTAAGTCACCAGTCACAACAATATAATCAGGATGAAGTTGATTTACTTCACTTACAAGAGTTTCAAATTTTTCAGGTAAAAATTGGGATCCTACATGTAAATCAGAAATTTGTACAATTATCATTTTAATTATTGTTATAAGATTATTTAATAAACTATCACCAATAGTTTACGTAAATCAATTTTTTAACTCAAGGTAGAATTAAATAATAAATCAATCAAATTTTGCCAGTTTTGAGTAAAAAGGCAGCAGTTATGAAGGGAGATGGGATTGGACCCGAAGTTGTGGATTCAATGCTCAAAGTTTTGAAGGAATGTAATTTTCAATCAGAATTAATTTTATGCGAAGCAGGCTCAGAACAATGGGACAAAAATGGTAGAAAAGATGCATCATACATTCCAGATACAACCATGAGGACTTTGGAAGAATCAGATTGCTGTTTCAAAGGCCCAACCACTACAATACCAGTTCCAGGTGCACCAAGAAGTGTGGCAGTTACATTAAGACAAAAATTTGATCTTTATGCAAATATCAGACCAACTAAAACTTATGATAGACTAACGCCTGATAGAAAACTCGATTGTGTATGTTTTAGAGAAGCAACTGAAGGACTCTATACAGGCGTAGAGGCAAAAATTACAGACGATGCAGCAATTGCAATTAGAAAAATTACAAGACATGGAAGTAGAAGGTTAGTTGATTCTGCAGTGGATTGGGCAAATAAATTCAACATGAAAAAGATGGTTGCAATTACAAAAAGAAATATTCTAAAGCAAACCGATGGAATATTTTGGGATGAAACACAAAAGGCAGTTGAAGGAACTGGAATTGAATTATCAGAAATCTATATCGATAACATGGCACAACAGATGGTAATTGCAACTGAGCAGTTTAACGGTTCGGTGTTGGTTAGTACCAATTTATTCATGGATATTATCTCGGAGCTTGCATCAGCACTTGTAGGTTCAATTGGATTAATTTATTCTGCCAATATTGGTGATAATTATGCGATGTTTGAGGCAGCACATGGTAGTGCCCCACAATTTGCAGGACAGAACAAAGTGAATCCAACTGCAACGGTATTATCTGGTGCATGGATGGCAGATTACCTAGGTGAAAGAGACATTAGAAATGCAATCTTTGCGGCAACTGAACAAGTGATCAATGAAGGAAAAACGGTGACTTGGGATATTGGTGGAAATGCAACCACCACACAAATGACTGATTCAATTATAGAATACGCTAAAAATAATCTTAGAAAATAATCAAATTTTCACTGATTCAACTAAAATTAATTCTTCAAAAAATAGTTTCTTTTTAGCAATAATTTTTGAATCAAGCCCAAATTTTTGTGCGTAATCAATTAATTTTTGATAATTTGAAAGAGAAGAGGTTACAAAAAGAAATTTTCCTTGTGATTTTATTTTATCAAAAACAGAATCGAAGATTTGTTTAGGGATTTGGAATCCTTCTTTTCCCCCATCAGTAGCAATATCAATAATTTCTTCGGTTGCAAGATAGGGTAAATTACAAATTATCAAATCAAATTTGTAATTTATTGCATCAGCACCGTTACAACAAATTAAATTACTTGTTTTGTAAGTCTGAGTTTTTAATACTTGAAAATTAATATCAGTACCAATAACAAATGAGAAATTTTTACATAAAAGTTGGGTAAGATAACCTGAACCACTCCCCACATCTAATGCAGAAGTTCCTTTTTCTTTTTCAATATAATCAGCTAGAAAGAAAGTATCTTCTGCAGGCTTGTATTCATCATTTATTACAAATTTCTTCTGCAATTTTCACTATTTCCTCTGTTGACAAATCATCTAATCGTTTCTCCGATGTTGTTTCAAGTCCAAATTGTTTTAAAATATTGGAAATCTTTTTTCTTCTATAGGAAAATATTTTGTTTATTACCTTAACTAGATTTTTGTTGATTGACTTTCTTTTTTTTATCTTTAAGATGACTGAATCAACTTTAGGGTTTGGAGTAAAATTCTGCTTTCCTACTTTGGAAATAGTTTGAATTTCTAGAGTATGATTTGCCAAAATAGTAACTGATCTCCTATCTTTGTGTGATTTTGCGAGTATTTTATCTGCAAATTCTTTTTGTACCATAATTACCCCATGTGAAAAAGGGGTAATGGCAAGCCATTCCAGAGCATCTTTACTTTTAGAATAAGGTAAATTTGAAACAAAAATTGTGAATTTGTTTTTGCCCTTAAACCCATCGCCGTGTTTTAACTCAAGATTTGCTATTTTTGAAAAAGTGTCTTTTGCCTTTTGGAATAATTCTTTATCTGCATCAATCGAGATTACTTTTTTGGCATTTTTACAAAGTCCCGGTGTCAAAATGCCTAATCCTGTGCCTATTTCATAAACTATATCATCAGAAGTAATATCTGCATTATCGATGATTTTTTCAGCGATTGATTGTGAGTTTAGAAAATGTTGTCCTAGTTTTTTTCTCTTTATCATCTCTTTACAAAGAGATTCATTCTGCTTTCTCCAGTGATTTCACTCATAATTCGTTCGGTAATGTGTTTTATTGGCTCTTTGAATCCAACCCGTTCTTGCAAGTCAACATAGCTCTCAAATTTTTTCTTGTCTCTTTCTTCTATCATTGTTTTCATGTATGTTTTTCCGATTCCAGGAATTAATTCCAAGGCATGAATTCTCGGTGTTAAGGGTTGCGCGTTATTCAGATATTCCACGAATCTTGGTTCGTTTTCAGCAACAATGTTTTCTACTACTGAAGGTAATTCCGTTTGAGCTGAAGAAGATATGTTATCATAATCTAATTTTCCTAAAACTGAAAGTACTTTTGTTCTTCCTTCTTTTCCAATGTAAATTTTTTCACCAATTTCAAACGTAGAGTTTGGGATACCAAGAATTTCTAAAATGGTTAACCTGTCTTCTCCTATGGCAGTAACGATAATGCCATCTCTTCCTCTTACCGTTGTTGATTTTCCACGAGGATTAAAATCTAAAACGTATGCATGTTCTTCATACTTTCTAGGTGTATGTTGCTCCTTGTACAAAATAAAAACCTCCACGAAAATTAAGAATGCCCCTTGAGAATATTGAGCATTTTTTCGAGAGTTTCAGCAAGAATGAGTTTTTTCCAACCAAATGTAAAAGAACGTAATTCAGCCAAACTTGTTGGTCTAATATTTACAATTTCTACGGCTTCTTCTTCTGTTAGTTCACATTCTTTCATTAGTTGTTTTTTCATATCTTTTGCTTCCTTTGGATCTATTGTCACAAATTTTGAAACGTAATCATATGTCCAACGTTGAATTTGATCCATTTCTTCAGGATCTACTTTTCCTAAAATTTCTTTAACTTCTGAAAGAGATACAGCTTGTTTCTTTTTTACTTCTTCCATATCATACACCGAATGGTTTGATATGATCTAATCTAGTGATTAAGGTTTTTGTTTTATTTCCTAATTTAACATCTAATGTTACTGCACGTCTTCCCACATTAGTGATATTTCCCACTTTTCCATGGTATCTTCTATGTGGCAAGCCTTTGTGCTGTCTAGGATCAATGATAACAAGTGCCTGTTCACCCTCTTGGTATTCTCTTAACAAGAAAGACACGCCTCGTGGTGCTTTCTTGGTCATAACCTTCCTGGATTTGTGCTTAAATCCATGAGAACGACCAGAAGATTTCTTAGTTGCCATATCTGAGTTGAATCTTCTATAACCCTATTTTAACACTTTTCTTTGATATGAGGAGAATTTTTCAAAATTCTTATTATTTCAAATGACTGCAAAGTAAACTTATGAGTTTTGGAACAGAGGTAAAACATTGTGAGAAATGTGGGAATTTGATGATAAGGGAGGATACTCAAATGCAGTGGTTTTGTGCCAAATGCAAAAATGAGAAATAAATCAAATAGTGATTTTTTTAATTTAAAAATACAAAACAGGATCTACATTTATCTAATTCATAAGAAAAAATATTTTATGAATCAAGGCAATTCACCTGCAATTGATGATCCATCTAATTTGTTTATCTCTGAATTCAAAAGATTACAAAACAAAGTTGATACTGCTTTACAAAACTCTGATGAGTTGTCCATGTCTCAAATCATAGAAACCTATCATCAAGTGATTAATGTAACATCAATGACAAAAATTTTAAAAGAAAACACTACACTAGACAAGAATTTTCACTCTACTATTCGAGAAACAGAAAAATTCATCAAGGAACAATTCAATGACTCTCTTCATCCACAAATATTGGCTCATCTACAAAAGTCAATCGAGAGCCTTAGAAACGAACTAAAAAACATCAGTAAAAACAGAGACAATAAAACTAAGGCAGAAATAGAGAATAGAGCAAAAATGTTTGAGCATTTACGACAATTTATGAGCACACAAGAGTTTGTTGAGCAATACGATAAAGTATCAACTTAGTAAATCCAGTATTGGAAAATTTTGCAGTGCGTTTATCAAGCCCTTTTTTAGTACATTTACCAATGAGTGAAGATATTGCTAAAAATCTGTGTCATCTAAAACAAGAATTCGTAAAAGCATACAAAGGAAATAGTCACATTCAGGAGATTATTCCGTTAACTAAATCAGAAGCCTTCCCCATAGATGAAAAACATTTAGAATTGCTTCATGAGTTTGCAAAAAAAAATCCTATTTACTATAATTCATACGAACAAGTTATTGACAAAAGTCCTTGCATGGTATATGAAGGAGACATAAACGAATACTGGTTAAACAGTATTAGTCAGGGAGCAAGTTATCAGCCTTTTTACCCAACATGGATAATGACAGCCTACATTATGGCACTTACTGCAAAAAATCTCAATTTCAAAGAAGCGGTAGATATTGGTTCAGGAGATGGGCGTATAGCATATTGTGCAAAAATTTTAGATTTAGAGCCATACTCAATTGAAGTGGATGAATCTCTTGTAAAATTACAAAAACTAATTACATTTTCAACTAAAATTGATTTTAATCCAAATTGTGCAGATGCAGTCGAATTTGATTATGCAAATCTATCTTTACAGCAACCAGTATTTTTCATTGGAGGACTTGCTCAAATGGGAGGAGATGTTTTGGCAAATAGCATTATGGAAAAATTAAAGAAAATACCAAACCTAAAAGAAAATACAGGCATGACATTTGCAGGAACATATTCTAAAAAATATTTCCCAGGTACTTTATCAAATGACATGTCAGAAGGAGGATGGAAATCAGTTATCGAAGAGAATAACTTGAATGTAATTAAAACAGTGGTGCTACCTTCTGTATGGACATTTGATCAACCAATTGATACACCATACATTTTTACAAAATTCAATTAAATTATTTAAAAATATTAAAAGAAAAAAGAGAAAAAATCTCTAGACATCTGTTGGTGCAGAATCACTAAACTCTTCATCAAGTGCTTCAGCTAATGCCAACGTTTCAGGAGCTTCCATAGTTAACTCAGATCCTCCATCAGAATTTGTTACCTCTG
>JACEMX010000143.1:0-1819 GCA_013867335.1 Candidatus Nitrosomaritimum aestuariumsis | reverse complement strand
TTTTGCGCTCTTTTTGGTTGTCTTTTTAGTTTCTTTTTTTGCTGCAGTCTTTCTTGTTTTCTTTTCAGTATCTTCAGGATCCATAACTCCCGCCTCACCTAAAGCAAAGATTACTTCTTCCTCAGGATGATGAGGGCTATCCACCATTCGTGCAATTCGTTTCTTACCTGATTTCTTAAAGTAGATTCTATAGGTACTTGTGTGCGCAACTACATTACCCCCTATTGGACGAGTTGGATCTCCAAAGAAGACATCAGGGGATGCCATAACTTGGTTTGTTGCAATTGCAGCAATGTTATAAGTTTCTGCAATTCGAGATAACAGATGGACAAAATGATTTAGTTTTTGTTGTCTGTTTGAGAGCGTTCCTCGTCCCAAGTATTCTGCACGGAATAGTCCAACTGCAGAGTCTGCAATGATTAATTTGATATTGTTTTCTTCAATTAGAGGACCTACTTCTTCAAGAATTAATGTTTGGTGTGCGCTGTTATATGCACGTGCTACTATGATGTTGTCAAGGACTTTTTGAGGATCCATTCCATTTGCATTTGCAATAGAAACAATTCTTTCAGGTCTGAAAGTGTTTTCAGTATCGATGTATATGGCTCCACCTTCTAGTCCACCCTCTTCTTTTGATTTTTGAACTTGGACACACATGGTAAGACATAGTTGTGTCTTTCCACATCCGAATTCACCATAAACTTCAGTTAGTGCTTGTGTTTCAATGCCACCATCAAATAAAGTATCTAGACAATTAGTGCCTGTTGTAATTCTGCCAATATCTTGCCTTCGTTTGTAAATCTCACTTGCACTTACAAAGTCTTTAGAAATTAATCCCCCTTCAACTAAGTGTTCACGAGCTTTATTGACAATTTTTTCTGCAGTATCTTTCTCCATTCCAGTGATGTCTGAAATTTCTACTGGACCTCTAACAATAAGATCCATGATATTATGAATTCCTGCGTCAGCTAATTTTTTTGTAGTTACAGGACCTACACCTGCTAAACTATCTAATCTTAAATCTTCCATACGGTATAGTACGGTACGGTACTTTATAACTTTATTGTTTTAAGAGATGATCGTAATGCGACAGATAAAACAAATGAATTCTATCGTTTTCTTCTTCTTTGTCCTGGTTTGTTTTGTCCTGGGAATCTTCCCAATACAAATCGCTTTTTGAAGTTACTTTTGTTTCTGAGGCTAGAATTGGTTCCAGTAATTTTCCTACCTTCAACTTTAGGGGTTTGACCTCTAACTTTTCCAGCTTTTGTTAGCGAACCGTGAGTTGCCATGATTAAACCTAGTATTTAGTGAATTTATGTATTTGGAAATTACCAATATTTGGCTTTGACTTTCTCTATTACTTGTTCATGCTCTCTACTTTTGTTTCTAGCATATCTTTCCATTGCACCTAATGGAACTCCACCAAGGGCTCTTGCTATTCCATTGAAGAGGTATTTTTGCGGGCCTTTAGCTCCTGTTTTGTTCATGAATTTCTGAATTCCATATTTGAAGTTGTGTTGCCAAGTCTTGTATAATACTCCTAATTGAGCAGGAGTCATTTCATTTCCTATATTGAAGAAATCAGATTTTTCGAGCAATCCAATTGGCACAAAAGTTAGCGCAGTTGTAGTAAACATAGATCCAGGTTGCTCATGTTCTAGTTCGCTAATCAGGCTAATTGTTTCCCATGAATCTTCTGGAGTTTCATCGTTATCCAGACCCATAATCAAGGTAAATGCTGGAACCCAATAGTGTTTGTTAAGTGTCTTTACCCCTTCTTTAACCACCCAATGCCATTCTTCTGGACGATAAGGAG
>JACEMX010000135.1 GCA_013867335.1 Candidatus Nitrosomaritimum aestuariumsis | reverse complement strand
TGAGAATGGCTCTCTTAAAAATTCAGCAAAGTGGTTATGGAATTATTTTCAATATTACAAGAATTGTAAAAACATTTCAAAGAAAATTATTGAAAATGACAATCCAAGAATAGTTGTAAGTGATGAGGATTTTGCTTCTCTAACCATTGCCCAGGATAAAAAAATTCCAAACGTATTGATTACGGATATTTTAGAAACAAAATTTACTAAAGGATTTGCATCTATCATTGAAAAAAAGATGAATAAGTCAATGCATGAAATAATAAAAAAATGTGACTATGTGATTATTCCAGAAGACGGAGTAGATGAGGATAACATTAGACGAGTAGGACCAATTGTGCGTAAAACAAAACAATCAAGAGAAGAATTAAGGGAAAAATTTTCCTTTACTAAAAAAACCATAGTCGTAGCAATTGGTGGAACAGATGCAGGATTATTTTTGATAGAAAAAGTTTTAGAAATTTTACCAAAATTATCAGAGTTTGAAATTGTTATAGTGTCAGGACCTTCCTTAACCAAGAAACTTGAAAATATAAAAAATTTAGGGTTTGTAAATAATCTGCATGAGGTAATTTATGCAGCAGATGTTCTAGTTTCTTTAGCAGGAAAATCAACCATAGATGAGGCAAAGCAATACGGAACACCAGCTATTTTCATTCCCATAAGGGGTCATTTTGAGCAAGAAGACAATGCACGAGACGAAGGATTTGTCTTTGAAGACATTGAGCGTTTGGATGAATTAATCTTGCAGAAACTAGAAGAAAAGAGAAATCCCCATGATATGGGAGGGGCTCAAAAGGCATC
>JACEMX010000036.1 GCA_013867335.1 Candidatus Nitrosomaritimum aestuariumsis | reverse complement strand
GTATGTTCAATTTCTGCAGTACTCATTCGGTGACCTGAAACATTGATTACATCATCTGTTCTTCCCTTCATGTACCATAATCCATCATTATCCACAAAAACATAATCGCCATGAAACCAAATATCTTTAAAACGTGACCAATAAGTTTCCAAATAACGCTCATCGTCATTTAGTAAACCTCTAGTCATCGCAGGCCAAGGAGAGCGAATAACAAGGTAACCGTCTTTTCCTCTTACTGAATTTCCGTCATCATCAACAACATCTAGATTAATTCCAGGACAAGGAATACCAACAGTTGATGGTTTTAATTTCATGCCAGGAAACACAGAAAGCATAGCGCCACCAATTTCTGTTCCGCCAGACAAATTCATTATAGGGATTTTTTTATTACCAACTTTTTCAAATAACCATCTCCATGAATCTTCATCGAGTGGCTCACCTGTCGTAGGGATGTTTTTGATTTTATCTAATTTGTGATTTTCCAATGGGGAGACATTATTTTTTTTGAACAGTCTTACTGCCGTTGGCGATATTCCAAATATTGTTGCGTTGTATTTTTCAAGAAGATTCCAAATACGATTAAAATCAGGATAGTCTAGTGCCCCATCATAAATCACAGAGCTTGCTCCTTGAATAAGCAGTCCATAGACATTCCAAACCAAACCCGTTATCCATCCAATATCTGCAGGCCACAAAATTACATCATTTGTGCCTGCATCAATCAAAAATGATGCCTGATGACCAGCAAATACGGAAAACCCGCCATGTGAATGGACTACTCCCTTTGGTTTCCCAGTAGTGCCAGAGGTATACAAAATAAACAATGAGTCTTCAGAATTTGTGATTTCAGTAGTACATGAATCAGATTTGCCTGAAATTAATTCATCATAATATTGTAAATTTGCAGTTTTTGCATACTTGTCAATTCCTTTGTAAGGCACAACAATTATTTTTTCAACTGCTGTTTTTTGTATGGCATTTTCAATTGTTCTTTTTTGAGATATAGGCTTTCCCTTGCGATAAAAGCCGTCACAAACAAAAAGAATTTTGGCATTACAATCTTGAAGGCGAATTTTAAGTGAATCAGTACTATATCCAGAAAAAATTACGGTCTGAGTTGCACCAATTTTTGCACACGCCATAATTGCCAATATGGATTCCTGTATCATTGGAAGGTAAATTGCCACAACATCTCCTTTTTTTACATTGAGATCTTTTAAGGCATTTGCCAGCTTAGAGACTTTTTGATCAAGATCAGCATAAGTAAGTTGAGATGTGTTTCCATCTTCTGAAACAAAAGTGTAAGCAATTTTATTCGGATTTGATTTGCAGTGTTTTTCCACAGATGACTTGTAGATATTTGTTTTTCCTCCAACAAACCAATTTGGCCATTGAATACCTTTTGAAATATCTAAAACTTTTTCATATCTTTTATCCCAAATTATTCCAATTTCTTTTTCCACTTCCTGCCAGAACCATTCTAAATCTTCATTTGCTCTTTTAGACAAATCATCTATGGAAGAGATTTGATGTTTTGCCATAAATCTAAAAATATTCGAGTTTTGTTTTTGATCTTCAGTTGGAAAAAATTCAAAATCAGACAATCAGGTATCCTAAAACTAGAGAGGTAAAAAATTTTTAAAATCAGTAAATATCGATGCCTAGGCGTCTTGCACATGCAATGGCTGCTTTTCCATCATCCTCGTTAATCCCGGCGTTTTCAAATTTTTCAATCCATCCTGATTTTACACCCATAGTGTTTTCTTGGTAATATTGCCGTAAAATCACCCCTATTTGGGATTCTAGTCGGTCTTTTGTGGCATCATTCATACCTTTTTCCAGTAACGTTGCATCAGAATTAGCAAGAATTTTGATGAATTCTACATCCTCTAATGATAATTCGACCATATTCTAAGAGATTTTCTTTTGTAGCAGTTCCAACGTTAGTTTAGGATCTGCTTTTCCTTTGGTTTTTTGCATTACTTTGCCCACAAGAAAATTAATTGTTTGAGGGTTTGATTTGGCCTGCTCAACGGCTTGTGGTTCTTCAGATATTACTTGATCAATTATTTTTATTAGTTCATTTTCATCAGACACATTTCCTAGATCTAACTCTGATATAATTTGAGATAGATTTTTTCCAGTTTTTACTATTTCATACAATGCATTTTTTGCATTAGTCCTTGTTAATTTTCCAGATACAATTGAATCAGCAAGATCTTGTAAGTGTGTAGGTTCCAATTTCGATTCATTTCTTTTTTCAGTGGTATCAACTAATCCCATAAGGTCTGTTGTGATTATATTTGCAATTTCTTTTGCATTTTTTTCTGTGTGAGATGAATCAAACAAATCAGAGTAAAATTTATCAGAAGACAAAACATTTGCTACTTGTTCAGGAATATTATATTTTGAAATATATCGTTCTTTTTTTGAACTGATACTTTCAGGCATTTCTGCTTTTAATTTTTCTTGAAGATCTTTACTGATTTCTACCCAAGGAATATCGCCTTCAAGAAAATATCTGTAATCTAATTCTTCTTCTTTGGATCTTGATGAAATAGTGATTTTTCTTTTGTCATCCCAGTGTCTTGTTTCTTGTGCAATAGGGATTGCCCTGGAATGCAAACTTTCTTGTCTAGTTATTTCAAAATGCACTGCTTTTTCTAAATCATGAAATGAACCAATGTTCTTGATTTCGACCTTATTTCCTCCTTCAATTGATACATTGGCATCTGCTCTCATTGCCCCTTCTAATCCAGGATCAGAGACGTCCAAATTCTCAAGCAAGTCCGATAAAATATTTAGAAAATCCCTTACTTGTTTTGGATTTTCAAAATCTGGTTCTGTGACTATTTCTACCAGTGGTGTGCCTGCACGATTGTAATCTACCAGTGTAATTTGGTTTTTAGATGAACTTCCTTCATAAATTAGTCTCCCTGGGTCTTCTTCAAGTTGTATTCTAGTTATTCTGATTTTTTTGTCTCCAACCATTATCATTCCAGAGCCCCCAATACTGGTTTCACCATAGATATTGAGTTGAGTAATTTGGAAATTTTTTGGTAAATCTGGATAAAAATAATTTTTCCTAAAAAATGCGATATGATCTGGAGTACTACAATTCAATGCCATTGCAATAGTGGTTGCTTTTTCAATTGCTTTTTGATTTATCCTTGGAAGCGTGCCTGGAAGTCCCATACAAATAGGACAAACATTAGTGTTGGGTTCGTATTGTCGATAATTAGCCTTGCAAGAACAAAACAGTTTACTTTCAAGTTTTGTGAGCTGACAATGTATCTCCAATCCTATCTTAGTCAAATTGGAACCTCCGGTAATTTTACAGTGGATTCAAGTGCTCTCGCTGATCTTAGTAGAGATTTATCTTCATTGTTGTTTGCCATTAATTGAATTCCAATTGGCAATCCTTTAGAGATGGTAAAGGGAACCGAGATGGAAGGAATACCCGTTAAATTAGACATGACGGTGTTAAAGTCTACCAAAAATAAAGCAATTGGGTCATCAATTTTTTCTCCAATTTTGAATGGAAGGACTGGTACTGTTGGTGCAACAAGATAATCATATTTCTTAAATGCCTCATGGATTTCTTTAGTAAGCTTACTTTTTACTTTGAGTGCTTTGAGGAAATATTTTCCTGCATGACCTGCAGATGGAACAAATCCTCCAAGGATCATACGTCTTATGACTTCTGGACCAAATTTTGTTCTAGCCTTTGAGATGTATGAATTAAATTCAAAGCCCTCTACAGGAAAATCATATCCATATCTTAGATTATCATATCTTGCCAAATTACTTCCTGCCTCAGTTGCAGTAATTGTATAATACGCTGCTACAGAATATTTCACCATATCAATTGAAGCATCCTCACAAGTTGCCCCTAATCCTTCTAATTTTGAAACTGCATCATTAGTAGCAGAACGAACCTCCGGATCAGTACCTTCGCCTGCCATTTCTTGAATTATGCCTATTTTTTTACCTTCAATACCAGAATCTATGTCTGCAAGATAATCCTGGCCAGTATTGTCGATAGTAGTGTTGTCATGAGAATCCAATCCTGAGATAATATTTAGTAAGAAAGCCGTGTCCTTTACAGTTCTAGTAACAGGACCAATTTGCTCTATGCTGTTTGCATATGAAATTAAACCGAATCTACTAATCAATCCATAAGTTGGTTTGTATCCTACAGTAGAACAGAAACTAGCAGGGTTTCTTACAGAACCTCCAGTGTCAGAACCTAAAGATGCAACACATTCAAAAGCACTAACTGAAACTGCGCTGCCTCCAGAAGATCCTCCTGGAACATAATCGGTATTCCAAGGATTTCTACTTGGACCGTATGCGCTAAACTCAGTGGTTAACCCCATCGCAAATTCATCCATGTTTGCTTTTCCAACAAAAACTGCATCTTGTTCTTTAAGTCTAGATATCACTGTCGCATCATACGGTGCAACAAATTTTTCTAGCATTTTAGATGCACAAGTTGTCTTAGAATGCTTTATGCAAATATTGTCTTTAATAGATATCGGCATTCCAAAACAAGAACCCACTTTATCGCCAGATTTTATTTTTTTATCAATTTGACTTGCTTGTTCAATCGCCTTTGAATTTACCTGCAAAAATGCATGTAGTTTTTCATCAACATTTTTTATTCTATCAATAGTTTCAGAAACAAAATCTTCAGCTGAAAGGTTTCCGTTCTTTACTTCCTCTACGTATTCTAAAGCAGAAATTTTAAGATTCAATTAAACCATCTTGGGAGCTCTTACATACGTACCTTTGTAGTTTTTTAAATTGTCAATTAATTTTTCTTCAAACGGAATGTGCTTGTCTTCTCTAAAGCTAGAAAGAGGTAAACTTTTCATTTTTATTTCTTCATCGCTAACTCCTGCAGAATCCAAAATATCAAAATAATCAATCATCTCGTGGACTTTTTCCACATACTCTTTGTGATCATGAACATCGATTTTCATTAATTTTGCTACACGTTCGATTTCTTCTTCTGTTACCAAATGATTCACCTACGGCGTTAATCTATCCACATCTCTTGGATAAAATGTAACATCTCGAATATTTTCTGTGCCTGTTAATGCCATTATTAGTCTCTCCAGACCTATACCACAACCAGCATGGGGTGGTACTCCATAGTCAAATGCTCCTAAATGATATTCAAATGCGTCTGTTTTCATTCCTTTGTTTCTCATCCTCTCTTCAAGTTCATGTCTTTTCTCAATTCTTGTACTGCCTGAAGATAATTCTAAATCACCAAACATCAAGTCAAAAGATTCAGAAATTTTGGGGTTTTCTTTGCTGTCTTTTACGTAAAATGGTTTTGGTCCTAATGGCCAGTCTTTGATAAAGTAAAATCCCTCCAATCCGATTTTTTTGAGATTTGAGGGATAAAGATCATCACCCCATTCAGTTTTTGCACCTGCTTTTTGCATTTTTTCAATTAAATCATCATAAGAATAGCGAGGAATTTTTTCTGGAATTTCTGGAATTGCAAATTCAGTATCTTTGTTTTCATTTGAATAATTTTTTACTGCAGTAATTGAGATTTTTATTATTTCTTCAATTCTATTCATCACGTCATTGTAATCAACGAAAGCTTCTTCCAAATCAATTGATATTGCTTCGGCCAAGTGTCTATTTGTCCTAGAAGGTTCTGCTCTAAAAATAGGTGCAATTTCAAATACTTTTTCAAAACTCATTGTTAGTTGTTCTTTGTATAATTGCGGACTCTGTGCAAGAAATGCCTCCTTGTTATAATAGAAGATTGGAAATAATGCAGCACCACCCTCTGTTGCAGTTGCAATCATTTTTGGAGTGTTTATCTCTGTAAATTTTTGACTAGTAAAGTAATCCCTTATCGAGGTCAATACTTGACTTCTGACATTGAATATGTGTTGTAATGTTTTACGTCTAAGATCAATAGGACGCACTTCTAAACGTGTATCAATATTTTTGACTGTTTTTGCAAGAGGTTCAAAAGGAGGTATTTTTTCGACCTCCGAAAACACTCTAAGATTTACAGGTACAATTTCAAAACCGCTAGGCGATTTTTCTGAGGATTTTACTTTGCCAGAAATGGCAATAGAGGAATGAGGCTTCAATGAAGAAAGTTTTTCACGAACCTCGTCGGGACAATCGCCTTTTTTTGCAACTATGGGAATATCTCCATTTTTGTCCCTGATTGTAACAAAACTGATGTTCCCATGTCCTCTTACTGTCAAAACCCAACCCATAACAGTCACATCAGTGCCGTCTTTAGAGGAGTCCAATTCATCTGAATAGTGAGATCTACGTAAACTTCCTAGCTCCGTTTCTATCATAATTTAATTAATTTGGCTATTTCATGGTGTAATTAATTTTCCTCCATAACATTTATCATCCCTAACAAATTCAGATTCAATCAAGTTGGCAATACTAACAGCACTAGTAATAGCAACCATAATAATCGCAGCAGGTTATGTTGGATATCATGCATGGCAAGAATCTCTTCATGAAAAACCTGAAAAGCATTCACAACCAATAGAGTCCCACAGTATTCAAACAGAATTCCTTCAATCAGTATTCCAAAACAAGATAGATCCAAATACTCTGATTAGTTAGAATTCTAAAATTCCTTTAGCCTAGATTAATTTAGAAGTAAATTTTATTCCAAACATGCCTCTTTCAGATAAAGAAAAAATGGTTGCATTAATCTCAAACGGAATTGCAGTTTATTCACTTTATCAAGAAAGAGATATTCTGCCAGAAAATACCACAATGTTTGACTTTATTTTAAAGGCAATTCCTGAGGATTTGAAATCAGAACTAAACCCAGAATTAATTGACGAAGTCTTTGAATTTGTCTCATCCGCACATAGTTCATAAAGTCTATTATCCATTGAAAATTAGAAATTGACGGCAATAGCAACCCTAGGATCCCATTGCGCCCTGCAAGTTCTAAAAGGTGCAAAAGATGAAGGGCTCAAAACAATGCTAGTATGTGAAAAAAAGCGTGAGCGTTTGTATAGACGTTTTTCATTTATTGATGAATTAATTTTGGTAGATTCTTTTGTAGAAGTGCTTGATCAAAATTGCCAAAATAAGCTAGAACAAAACAATGCAATTCTCATTCCTCATGGAACATTAATTGCTCAAATGAGTTCCGAACAAATTGAATCAATTAAAACTCCAATTTTTGGAAACAAATGGATTCTCAGATGGGAATCAGACAGAGAAATGAAGGAAAAATTGATGCGAGAAGCAAAACTACCCGTCCCAACACCTGTTCCAAGTCCAAGTGAAATAGACAAACCAGTTATTGTAAAAAGACAAGGAGCAGCTGGAGGAAAAGGGTACTTTATGGCAGCAAGTGAAGAAGATTACAATAAAAAAAGAAACGAGTTGATTTCAAATGGAATAATTTCTAAAGATGAGACTCTGTATATTCAAGAATACGCTGCAGGAGTTTTAGCGTATTTACAATTCTTTTATTCTCCATTAAAAAATGAATTAGAATTTTTTGGGGTAGATCAAAGACATGAATCTGATATTGAAGGACTTGCAAGAATTCCTTCAGACCTGCAGCTCAAAAGTAACAAGGTCCCATCATTTAATGTCATTGGGAATAGTCCCCTAGTATTGCGTGAATCGTTGTTAGATGAGGTGTATACAATGGGAGAAAACTTTGTCGAGGCTGCCAAACGTGTAGTTGAACCTGGAATGAATGGCCCCTTTTGTATAGAAGGAGTATATGACGAAAATGCAAAATTCACATCCTTTGAATTTTCAGCAAGAATAGTGGCAGGAACTAATATCTACATGGATGGCTCGCCATACTATTCTTTATTGTTCAATGAACCTATGAGTATGGGGAAAAGAATAGCACGTGAAGTTAAAGAGGCTCAGAAATCCAATCAGCTAGATAAGATTACAACCTAAAAACAGGTAATTTTCTACTTGAAATAACCGTAATTGTAATGATCAAAACTGCCAACCCAAATATTGCACCTAGGGGAAATTCCGGGATTACATGAGTTCCTATAATTTCAATTTCTTCTGTATGTTCAGGTACAAAAAATGTTAATGTTGAGCTGTCATCATCTGAAACAATTTCATACTCTACCTCAAAGCCATTAACTAGAATTGCAAATTCATTATTATGAGCATTAATCAACTCATGATCCAAATCAATTTTGAAAACCGAATCAGACGTATTCTCCAATGCTATTAAAAGAGAAGTCAATTCTGGATCAATTGCCATTGCAATTAATTCGCCATCTACTTGATAGTAGATTTGGAAAGTATGATCATCGATATTTAGTACATACTCAGAAGGATTGTCTATTCCAGAGTATTCAGGGTGAGATGCTGCATATGCAGAAACAAATGAAATTAAAAATAGAATAGAAAAAAAGGATAGAAATTTCATATAATGTAAATTAAAGAATCAATCTATTAGAGTTTTTATTTTGCTGAAACTTCCATCCCATGTTGGGATTTTATGATATACTTGTCTCTAATTTTTACACTTACCCAGTCTATAATTAGTACAGTTGCCAATACCACCACCATAAAGATTGCAACTTTTCCATATTCGAAGAACTTTATGTAATTGATTATGTAAAATCCAATACCTCCGGCCCCTACTAGACCCAAAATACTAGATTGTCTTACGTTGTAATCAAACATGTAGAGCATTTGGCCCAAAAGATGAGGAGCTGATTCTGGTAAAACCACATACCTTATCAATTGCCACTTTGATACCCCAATTGACCCTACTGCATCCATAGGATCTGAATCAATTGCCTCAATAGCCTCATATTGTAATTTTGCAACAAATCCTACAGTATACATGATTAGTGCCAAAACTCCTGCAAAGGGGCCAAGACCCACCATAATAACAAACAAGATGGCCCACAAAATAGAAGGAAATGTCCTAATGGCCGCAAGGATTGCTCTTACTGGGCCATAGACATATTTGCTGTTTAGATTCCTTGCTGCAAGCATGCTAAGAGGTAAGGATATAGCTACTCCAACCACAGTTCCAATAAATGCCATTTGAATAGTTTCAAACATTGACCAAAGTGCCGTCTCAAAGAGTTTTGGTTCAACTTCAGTCATCTCTTCTGCAACAATACCAAGATTTGGAAGACCCTCGATAAACTCTAGAGGGTTTGCATCGACATTGATTGATGCTGCAACTAAAAGGGCAATGATAATTCCAACTATTAGATTATTTTTTTGGTTCATCTGAATACAACTCCATAATTTCTTGAGTAGATAGATTCCCTGTTTGGAAGTCTACTATTTTATCTCCTTCCACTCCAATTTCTAAAATCTTTTCACCATCTTTAATCACTGCAACTCTATTTGCATACTCTAACGCTAATTGCATGTCATGATGAACCATGATTGCAGTGAGATTCATTCTCTTTTGTGCATCTGCAATCAAATTCATTATTTCTCTTGCAGTAACATGATCCAGTTCAGATACAATTTCATCAGCAAGTAATATTGTAGGCTTTTGCATAAACGCTCTTGCAATTGCAACTCTTCGTTTCTCCCCACCGCTAAGCATGTAGGCTTTTCTGTCTTCTTTTCCAGATAACCCAACAAGTTTCAGAATTTTTTTTGCTTCTTGTATTTCATCCTCAGGAAAAATTTTGAAAAGAGATTGGACAGTTCCAAGTCGAGGTAATGCTCCAACTAGAATATTTTCTAAAACGGTGATATTTTTGATCAATCCCAAACTTTGTGGAATGTATCCAATTTTGTGCATCATTACTTTGAATTTTTTATTTTTCATGTTAGGTGTTTGGTAGTCTACTTTGATTATTCCCTTGCTTGGAATCATCATTCCATTCATTAGCTTGAGTAAAGTGGATTTTCCTGAACCCGATTTTCCTACAATAGCATAGTTTGTTCCTCTATCAATGGAGAGATTAATCCCCTTCAAGGTGTAATCCTTAGAATCATATGAAGTCCAAACATCATTCATTTGGATAATTTTCTTAGTAGAAATTTCAGAAAAAGAAGATGGTTTGGTCATCTGTATTAGTTTCATTTTCAGATTAACCGCTTTTATTTGCTCTTGTTGTATTTGTCTAAGATTTTTTGATCAAGACCAGTTAATGCATCGATAAATGTTCCAAATTCACCAATGTGCATAGTGGTTGTTGTTGGAACAAGTGCTTCTGCACCATACAGATTTTGCAGGATCTCATTGTTCTCATCATAATTGAGTTCAATTAATGCATCAACAAGTGCGTTTTTGGTAGATTCTGACATTTCAGCATTCACCATAAAGACATGTGATGGTACAGGACCTATCGCAGTTACAGGTCGGATTTTGACCTGATCTTCTTGTTCAAGATACTTTTGAGCAGCAATGTCTGAGCCAAATGCTACATCTACATTTTCATTGATTAATAGCTCTAATGCTGCTTTGTAACCTCCAGCAAAGGTGTAACTCTCAAAATTGTTGACCAGTGCCATTTCTAAGGCAACTATATCATCACCTTCAATTGTCACAAGACCATCAGTAACCAAAGTTCCCATAGGTCTTACAAATCCTGATGAACCTGTAATACTGGTAAATGCTACTTTCTTTCCAATAGTGTCTTCAATTGATTGAATTGAAGCATCATCTGCACGAGCCCATACAGTTGCCTGATAGTTTACTTTACCTGCAACTAATTCGGCTAATACCGCTTCAGCTCCAGTTCTTTGATGAGTAATCCATGCCGGACCAGTATCCATAAAGGCAGCATCGATATGTCCAAATCGCATTCCTTCAATTATGGTTTCATAATTTGTTGGAACAACTATTTCAACATCTGTACCCAATTTATCTTCTAGAAACTGTTCTAATGCTTGTGCCTTTGGTGTTAACTCGTCTGCTTTCTCTACTGGGATAAATCCAATGGTTATTGTATCTACATCCACTGATGAACCTCCAGTTGAGACATTAATGACACCCTCTTCGATAAGGAATTCAATGCCATTTAGAAAAGTCTGATCATCAACTGAACCTTCTGCCCACCAAGCAGCGTTATTTTTAACCCATTCAGGAACTAAGCTTTGAGCTTGAACTTGATCAAATGAAATCGTTAGTACACCAACTACTGCAATTGCAGCAATTAATGATACTGTTATTTTTCGTTTCATTTTTGACTGAAATTCTTAGGATTGCCTAAGTTATTTAAACCGGATTTTCATTCCATGTCGTCATTCCAAGTCTATGGAATCAGAACATGGAATTATTTTGAAATTTTAGTCTCTACAGGTCTTTTGTTAGGATAAAGATGCAAAACAGGTTCAGTGTTATTTAGTGTGATTTCTACTTTGCCTATCCTGCTTCGATATTGTTTTATTTTCTTACCTTCATTTGAGAAAATGAATTTATGTACTTCAACTAGAGCCAGATCCTCTAACGAGGACAAAGTTTTGTAAACAGTTGACAAAGATAGTTTTAGCTCATCTGCAATTTGGGTGGCGTCTTTTGATTCTTCTTTTACTGAAAACAACACCGCTCGTGTACAGACGTTACTTAATGATTCGATAATCTTCTGAGTTACGTTAAACTCACTTAGTTGTATAATATTTGGTTGAGTCATATTTTTCACTTATTTGACACCAAACTGAGTACAGGTTCAGGTTTTCTAATAGAAATATCTGCTTTGCTTATTCGGCTTTTGTATACTTTGTATTTTCGTCCTTTATCTGATATCATCCATTTTTCAATTTCGATGAGTGTGAGTTCTTCTAGATCTCCTAATTTTTTATAAACAGAACTAAGTGGAATTTTGAGTTTTTCAGAAAGTTCTGTGGCAGTTTTTCCTTGTTTAATGATTGAAAACAAAATTGCTCGGGATTCTGCATCAGCTAGTGCCTCAATCACCTTTTGAGTAATATCGTATTTTTTTAATTGTGGGAGAGTGATTCGCCTTGTCAAGTATTTCAAAAAATATTTTAGAGTTATTTAAACGACATGATTTGATTCTCATTCTAGAGATTTAGAACCACTAGTTGAACGATGGGACTTCTTTGTTTGGATTAAATTTTCTCCATAGTAGGCCTAAAACAAAACCAATGGTAATCCAAAAAGAAGTAACACCTAAGACAGACATTATCCTAAACCCTTCAACTAAATCTGGAGGGGCCGTAACCTCGTCAGGATTATCAGGCATGGCAATAAACACGGCAGTAATTAATGCAGCATATCCGACCAATCCAATGAGTTTCTTTTTACCTTCAAATATTTTGGATAGTTTGTAAAAACCTACTGCTGCAAAGCCAGAAATTGCAATAAATGACAAGTACAATACGCCTCTTAAGACCACGGTTTCGGCATCACCAACAGTTGGAGGGTTTGCAGGATATTTTAAAAATGGAATAAAGTAAATTGTTACCCACATAATTCCTGCCAAAACAAGTGATTTTTTGACATCGTTATTACCAGGTAATGAATTTCTAGATAATGCAAATACAATTCCAAATAAAGCTCCAATAGATGTTCCAAGAACAACACCAGCTAAAAGTTGTCCACCTTTTTGCCATTCTCTATACCCTTCATATTCTACCAAAAACTCTAGAGTGTCTTCTTCTTCACCTGAAGCAAAAAGATTTTGGTTTTCAATATTTATTGCCTCATCCAAATAAGGCTCGACTAAAACTAAATTAGATGAGCCATGAACAAATCCGGCAAATGCGCCAGATACTAGTACAATAATTACAAAAAGAGATGTTCGCATGAAATTAACTCCTAATGACAAGGAAAGCCAGCAGCGTGTCTCATGTCATGAGTAAGTTCATGGATGTATAGATCCTCAAATGCTTGCTCTCCAAAAGCAACACTGAAGATATGTCCTTGGTCAAAGCCAACCACAAACAATCCTGCTGCAAATATTATAGCTAGTGCAATAATTGCAATAGTTGGCACGCCAGTTTTTGAGACATTAATTTGTCTTGATTGAGACATGGACGTAGTTTTGAACTAATGTATTTAAGTTCTTGGACAATTTATCCAATTTATATAGAAAAATTTCTAAAAAAAATTCTGCGACAACAAATTCAGATCTTACAAAACATTGTTTCAAGAAAGGGATCAAGCAAAATTCTGACATTTAGCATCCCTCATGTTTTCAAAGCACTTCAGTTGCTTTACCAAGACAAATTTGTAAGCAGATCTAAATTCTCTCAAGAACTGCACTTGGGAGAGGGAGCTATCAAGACGTTAATTTTACATCTAAAAGATGCAAAAATGGTGGACACTACAAAGTCAGGCACATATCTCACTCCAAAAGGAAGAAAATTTTGTGAAAATCTTTCAAATGCCATACCAAGTGAATGTAGCTTAACAAGGTGTAAGATTGCTTCTGAAAAATACAATCATGCAATTATTTTGAAAAATTATTCCTATGCAATAAAGACAGGTCTAGAGCAAAGAGACTTTGCCATACTATATGGATCTTCAGGATGTATAACATTGATTTACAAAAATGACGGTTTTGTGTTTCCAGGTGAAAACCTTGATTGTCTAGCAGATGATCAGAATACTAGGAAAAAAATCCTAGAAAATTTATGTCCTGAACAAAATGATGTCATAATTATAACCTCGTCAAATGATCCATTTGTGTCTGAAGTTTCAGCAAAAAATTCTGCTCTTTGGACGTTAGCTACCGGTTAGCTCAAGCAAGATATTTACTTACTAAAAATTTTTTAATGGTGTTGGAAAAACCGTATCTTGTAATTCCAGTAATTATAGGAATATTATCTGGAGCCTTTATTGCATTTTACCCACAAGAGCAACAAAGTGAAGAAGTACTTACAAAATCAAAATTAATTCAAGGAGGTTCTCCAATTTTAGGAAATCCCTCTGCGCCAATTACAATTTTAGAGTGGGGTGATTACCAGTGTACCTTTTGTTATAGATTTCATGATACAACCCTTAACACGCTAGAAATAGATTATATTCAAACAGGAAAAGTCAATCTAGTTTTCAAAGACTTTCCACTTAATGGACCTGATTCAGTTTTAGCAGCAGAGGCATCTTACTGTGCAAATGATCAAGGAAAATACTGGGAATATCATGACGAATTATACAAAAATTGGGGAGGGGAAAAGACAGGATGGATTACAGATTGGTCGCTTAATGCATTTGGTTCAACTGTGGGATTAGATTTGGATAAATTCAATCAGTGTTTAGAGGAGAACAAATACAAAGACAAAGTTGAATCTCTTTATTCATTTGGTCAAGAGATAGGTATTGATGCAACGCCATCTTTTTTGGTTTTCAACGATGAGAAAATAATCAAAATAAGAGGCAATCAACCACTTGAAACTTTTCTTAGAACCATTGACGAATTATAATCAAAAATAATTAAAATCTAAATCAACCAAACTTAATATTCGTACAAGCTAAAGTTCTCACCAATGGGTAAGATCGACGTAGAAAAGCAAGATTCTGTCAAGATGTACAA
>JACEMX010000095.1 GCA_013867335.1 Candidatus Nitrosomaritimum aestuariumsis | reverse complement strand
TGCAATCATCTATATTTTTGTGCCTAAACTGAGCTGATTTGACAGAATAAGGATAGAATTTAATGCAATAAAAAAGTGATGAACAACATGAAAAGTGAATCTGCTGCTGACAGTAAGAGTGGTAGAAAATTAATTATTCTTGGATTTGTAACTATCGGAATCTTATTTTTACTCTATTCAAGATATCAAGATCCTGAGTTAATTACTCCGGATGCATTTGATTCAATTCAGAGAATAGCTTATGGGTTTTACATTATTCTGTTGGCTTGTTTTGGAGCAATAACTTATGGCTTGTATATTTTTCACAAGGCAAAAGTTGAGAGAAAAGAAAAGGATTTGTTTACAATAATCGCAATCACTACTTGGAATCCAAAATCTAGAAAAATATTTCTGGCAACTTTTGTTGGTTATGGGATTTTCTTTTCTCTTGTTTCAGGAACTTTGGTGTATCAGCCTGAGGTCAATTTTTCCATACATTATGGGGCAGAGATTCCTTCGGGATTTGTCGCCCCTTGTTGTGATGGGCCTGGCTACATGCCTAAAGTGATAATATATCTGACAGAACATGTAGGATTACAAATAATTCCAATTAACCTAGTATTACAGGTCATAGTATCATATCTAGTTGCTCTTAACACATCTATTGCAATAAGTGCATTTGCCATATCTAGAAAAGATCGAAGTGTAAGTTCGATAGGAGCGGCCACAGGCTTGTTTATTGCATGCCCAACATGTGCGGGAACTTTTCTAAGTATTTTCATAGGAACCGCAAGTGGAATTGCATTAACTGTAGCACTGACTCAATTACAAACGCTCTTTATTGCAATTTCAATTCCTATTTTGCTAATAATACCATTTATCATGGCAAAAAAATTAAGAAATGCAGATGGGAGTTGTAAGGTGGATCCTACACTGTAAATTTTTTCACTTCAGGAATTTTATAATTTCCAATATCATATCCGTCTCGACGTAAATATTTCAAAGTCAGTTTGTAAATTAATTCATCATGATTGACCTGTTCTAATATTTCAGTCCAGAGAACCTTTCCTTTGTATTCAATCTGTTTTTTAAAATCAGGATTCATGGATTCTGCAATGTCTTTGCACTGATCAAAAGTTTTTCCGTTTTTATATGCACGAGTTCTCCGATCACAACTTTCCATAAAGTACATTGTTTTCATATCTAAATAAACATGGATTTTGATGAATCATCTGAATCAAATACTGGATAAATTATTGAAATGTATGGGGATTAGAACTCCTAACGCTTATGTGAAATTTTTTATCGATTTGAATATGGGAAATAATGTAACGTTCTTGAGTTTTTTAAATAATGAAAAAATGGTGTTAAAACATAAAATGCAGAATAAGGAAATTAAGAAAGAGCCCATTTTAGAAGGACTTAAGATACTTGAAGAATTGTCCGAACAGGTATATCAAGTTGGAGAAAAAGCAGTGCTAGAAAAATATGGCGATTTAGAAAATTAATGTTATCTAACCCGCGGTTTTGTTACTCAAACCATGAACTTTATCAACAACGATTTTAAAAATTTCTTCGTTATCCAGAAGAATGTAAGGCAAATTGTTTTCTTCACAAGCCTGACCGCTTTCAGTATCCCTTGTGACTAGTATCATATCGTTTTCCCTGGCATAATTAATTACAGAATAGTCTGTTCTCAGTTTCTTTCCTTCTGCTCTGAGCTTTTTTACGCTATATGCATCGTATCCAAGCATCTGGAGCTTTTCGTCCCAACCATCATCCATCTCATCAATTAAAATTTTCAGTTTTGACATAAAGGTTGTTTAAAAAAAATCAATATTAGTGTAAAGCTTGGAGGGAAATCAAGGTTTCATTTTGACTAAATCAAATAATGTTTCACAAAAGTAATTCAATCGTTTTGGTAAAACACCATCAAACCACACAATCTCTTTGTTTACATTACAGCCCTTAAAGACAGAATAGAGTTTTTCCCCTTTTAGGAATTCTTTTTCTTTTTCAAAAAATACATGGATTTTGTTTTGACTGTCGTTTTTGAGATTACCATGGGCAGTTCCAAGGTCCATCTGTACTAGATAATTACTATCAATTGGATTTTTTTTAGCTTTGATAAAAGGAACATTATTTTTTTGGCATTCCTTATAAAATTTCTCAAATTCAAACATTTTTGAATCAGATAAAAACTTCTTCATTTCAGAAGAATCTAGATTTTAGATTTTATTAAAGGTCTGCAGTTATTTTTTTAATCTTTGTCACTAGTCTTATCTTCTTTTCAATGGACATTTCGGGCTCCATTGTAAAGTAAATGATGTTTCTTTTTGTATAGGCAACCATTTGTGTTACTTTTTCTCTTTCCACATGAACATATCTGACTTTGCCAAGAGAACGATCAAACTCTTTTCTCATTGTTCTTCTTTGGGCCACTTGTTTGCAAAAATGCTCTTCTTCTTTTTGGGTTTTCAGAGAGGTTTTGCCACCTTTCATTATGGCCTCACGAATGTTTCCTTTTGCATCAATGATTGCTGCAAATCTCATTTTTGGATCTAGTTTTATTATGGTCTCAACTGTTTTTAGTAAATCAACTTTCTTTGCTGCCATGTTTTATTTCGAAATTTTGCTAAATATATTCTATTGAAATTGTTATACAAAATTATAATGAATTAATTATAAAAAAATTAGAATTTCATAGAATTTTTTGATTTTTGTACAACGATCAAACTCGTTACAGCCATCCCCAAAACCATTAAAGATAGTACTCCAAACTCAGGTACAATTTTTGTTCCTATCACTGTGATTTCATTTGTGTTCTCAGTAAGTTCAATTTCAATTGTGTTTACATTGGTATCGGCCAGATATTCAAATCTTAAATTTTGCTCACCGTCAACAAATACAATGTATGGGCCTTCAATCAAATCAGTAGGTAGCAGCAACATCAAATTATGATCAATTGATTTTGGATCACTTGCAACTTGAAATGTAATTGATTTTTGATCCTCATTTACCACCGGATTTGAAATAATTCCAGTGAATTGATAGTCTACATTAAATGATGTTAGTCCATCTCCAGCATCTTTACCGACGTTAGGGATTATTTTATAGCCGTCTGTAACTGTAACGATGCCAACCATCCACGGATGAACTAGACAATAGTATGGATATTGTCCTTTTTCGGTAAAAGTAAATTTGTAAAATTCTCCAGGAACTAAGAAGTTACTTCCCCCAAATATCCCGTCAGGTCCGTCCTCAACTGTTCCTGAGGTGATGGTATGTTTAGCCTGATCACCATTTTTCCATACAATTGTATCGCCCACAGAGATTGTTATATCGCCTGTAGCCTCCCCAGTTTTTTCATTTTGCCAAAAATAAGGGGCATCTGGACTTGCAGAACCGGTTGGCATGTTAATATCAAAAGTTTCAGCACTAACATTTGCAATTAATGGGATAAAAAGCAAGGTTAACAAAACGAAAAAATAATTTTTCAGCACAGTACTTCTTAAAATGTTGGCCTAAAATTGTTTTCTGTTCTAGTTTTGTTTTGTCAATAATTGAACAAATCTTTGGTTGTTTTTGTTTATTAGGTGGACGGTATTATTGAGAATATGAAAATAGGCATCGCAATCGTTATTTTCGGATTAGTCATGATTGTTTGTGGTCTTGTTTTATTTTATTCAATCCCAACGGACCCTAGCCTAGATGATTCTACTAGAGCTCTAAAACATGGAGGTACATTTGCAGGACTTATGGGAATCGGAATTGTTATGGCAGGTATTCTTCTTCACCTCATGTCAAGAGAAGAGCCCCAGATTCAAGAAAATTTTGACGTATGATAGAGTCATTCTACAAAAAGTGTTTTCTTAAAATCGGAAACAGGAATTACAAACTTGCAAGATTTGCAAAATAAAATCTCTTTGTCATTAAGATCATCGAGGTTCGAATCTATTTTTCCGCAGTATAGTGTTTCTTTTTGACATTCAGGACAAGATGCTGCCAAATGGTTCATGCCCTGCTTAGTTTTAAGATCCATAATCTCAGGATATCTTTAATCGTATATTAGCACCCAGAATAAATTCTTCTAGTGCCAATATTTTCTTCAAATCAATTAAGAAATTATAATAATGCAAAAAAAGAAGCCTTAGAAATTGTCAGATAAAATTTGGTTAGGTGGAATATACCTCAAAGAAGAAGGAGGATATGAAATAATCTTAAGATCATTGCTTCACTACAAAAAAAGATTGATGACAGTAGATAAAAGTCCAGAAATTAAAGATTCAGCTGCAATGTTTGGAGGAATTTTAAAGCAGGCGGCAATGAAAACAATACCACAAATTGATGAAATTTCTCAAAAAATACAAGAAAGTCTACCCGAGTCTCAACTAGTAAACACTTTGAACGAAAACATCCCATTTCTGCAAAAAGCCCTTGCTTCCTACGAGGCAGATATAAAAAAAGCTCAAGACACTGGTCATGAATATTATTTGAATCTGATTGGGAATTTGTCTTCTGTTAAAAATGATTTGGAATTAATCAAGATAGCCAGATCCAAAATAAAGGAATATGAATAATTCACAATCCCTGCAAGTACCAATCCAAATAGGGTTTTAGATTTTTGCAAATCTTTTTCTTTTCTTCCTCATCAACAGCACTAGAAACTGAATCCAGTTTTCCTTTAAGGTAATCACGAGTGATTTGACTTTTGAAGGAACTTTGAATTTGATTCAATAAATCTAGAATATCTGCCGAAGAAGCACCATTAAAATCAGCTAGTATTTCTTTGGTTTTTGTTTCCAGAGACATAATTTTTTTAAAATAAACCCATTTTTATTATTTCAGATTTTCTACTCAACTAAATCTGCATCTTCCCATGTTAGACGGAATTTCCCTACCACTCTCAGTAAATTAACCTTGGCTCCTTTTTTGAATTGTAGACGGCATGAATTTGTAGACGTATCCATTATTTCTAAAGATACATTTTCTTTAATGGATTGAAAAGTTGTAGGATTTGCAGAAATTTGTGTCCATTCTTCAGGTTCAAAATCCAAATAAAGTTTAGTATACATCAAACCCATTTCTGATTATCTTAAAACAAACCAAGATAAAAACCACGTTTAACCTGGGGTGTGTGCAGTACGATACGTCTAGTTTCCAACAAAAAATTTATTCAGATAAAAACATCACTACTAATTGACTTAAAGTATAACCAATACTACGTAGCCTTTTTTAATTATAATTTGTAAATAGAACATCAGAGAAGTAGGACGATCTTTTGATGGTCATTTGATCACCTATTATGTGAACCTACTTCCCGACCTATAGCAAAAATAATTTCTAATATTCTAAAAGCGTTACGCAGTGATTGTTCATTTTTTAAATTTGTAAATTAAACTGCCACATCATCATCTCGTCTTTGTATCGAGGGACCAATTTCTGAATTAAGTGCCATTTTGTAGCATTGTACAATATCTTCTTTTTTGATATGAGATATTTTCTCAATTTCTTCTATGGTGATGTTTTGAGGTATGTTTTGAGAAATAGCATATACACATACTGCAGAAATCAAAAAAGGAGATTCATACTTGAACGGATTTTTACTGAATAACTGCTTGTGTAAATTTTGAGCATCAATTATGTCACGCTCATGAATTCCTAATTCACATCGAAATTCTTCATAGACAGATTCTATTTTTTCATCAATCAATGCATTATTTTTTCTAAAAATAGGTTATCAAGTAATGATTGTTCAAAAAAAACACATGTTCCTTTAAATCCAAATATTCAAAAAACCCCATCCATCATGTCGATCATTTAAAATTTCATAAACAAAAAAACGAATGGTTCAGACTTGAGTTTCCCCTCGGGGCCTGAACCGCTGTCAGAGCTTAAGACCAAAAACGATTAGTTGTTTGGTGACAACTCTATTTTGACTTTTTTCCGTAAATATCATAGGTAGGAATTAGTGTTAACATTATGTTTGTGTAAAAATACACACAAACTTTTGAAAAATCAAAAATTAAGTTCTAAAAAATTAGATTACTCTTTGTCTATGAATTCATTTACACCAGGTGCTTCTGGTGCAAGTCCTTTTCTTTTTCTAATATCTGCAATTCCAGTTTGAATCATAGATTTTGGAACTTCTGCCCATGCCTTGAAAGAAGTATTCCAGGTGGCGCGTCCAGCTGTTTGACCTCTCATCTCTTCAGATAAAGTAAAGGTTTCTGAAGCTGGAATCTCACCAGTGATTATGCTACTTGCGCCTTTTTGCTGCATGTCAAGCACCTTACCTCTCTTTCCAGAAAGGACCGTTGCTACATTTCCTACTAAATCAGTTGGAACTCTGACCTCAATTGCAAGCATTGGTTCAAGTATTGTAGTACCTGCAGTTAACAAGGCACCCATACAAGCACGTCTTGAGGCAGGCCCTAGTTGAGATAGACCTCTGTGTGCAGTATCCTCATGAGGAACAAAGTGCGTAAAGGTAAATTTACAATCCCTCATTTGCTCTTTACAGAGAGGGCCTTCTTTCATTACCTCATCAAAGCCAGAATTGATAGAATCAGTAGATTCATGCACAAATTGAACACCTTTTGTTCCGTTAATTAGCACATTTCCTCTAGAATCAAATTTCATGACTCTTTTTATGGTATCAGTATCCCATCCTTCTTTCTTTAGAAGGTCTGAAACTACTTTCTTATCTTTCAAATCACTAATTTCTCCAGTTCTGAGCATGTGTGCAATGTTTGGCTCAAGAGGTTCAACTTTCATGAAAATTTTGTTGTGTCTGTTTGGAGATTTTGACATTATTGGCTCACATGTGCCTTTCACAGTTTCCCTATAGTTGATCAGGGGTTCGGATGTAATAATCTCAACTTTGGCGTCCTGAATACGGTGTGTGGCAACATCTAAGTGAAGAACACCCATTCCAGCTACGATTGTTTCGCCACTTTCTTCATCAATTTTTACTACTAGATTAGGATCTTCAATGGTTAGTTGTTTTAGCACTTCAACTAGTTTTGGTAAATCTTTTGGATGCTTTGGTTCAACTGCAACTTGAACTACAGGTTCTGACACATATTTGACACCTTCAAACATTGGCATTTCTTTAATTGAGGAAATTGTATTTCCAGCTCGGGCTTCAGTCAATCCCAAAAGTGCCGGAATATTACCAGAACCTAATTCACCAACTTGCTCTCGTTGATTTCCCATGAAGAAATTAACTGATTGAACTCGGCCTTCTCTTTTTGCGTCTATGATGTTTACTGTTTGTCCATCTTTGATGGTTCCTGAGAATAAACGTCCAATTGCAACAGGGCCTGCTGCAGGATCTAATACCATGTTTACAATCATCATAATTGTAGGGCCATCATCACTACATGCCAAAAGGGCCTTTCCTATATCAGACTCAAGATCACCTTTCCAGATTTGAGGAATTCTGTATTGTTGGGCAACGTGTGGTGGTGGATGGTGTTTTACTACCATTCCTAAAACAGCATCTGCTAATGGTGCTTTTTCAACTAGGTCAGATACTTTTTCATTTTGATATGCATCAATAACATCTTTGAATGAAATTCCTCGTTCTTTCATAATATCTACGTTAATTGCCCATCTATCTTTTGCAGAACCAAATGTCACACTGGCATCCTGAATAGATACTTTCCATTTTTCTTTGTATTCAGGTTCAGCATAGGTTTCCACTAATTGATTAAAGTTTGAAACAACTCCTGCAAGAGTCTCTTGCATTTTTTCGGGAGTTAATCTAAGTTCTTTGATTAGTCTATCCACCTTGTTGATGAACAATACTGGTTTTACACGTTCTTCTAGTGCCATTCTTGTAACAGTCTCAGTTTGAGTCATAATTCCCTCTACGGCATCACATACTACTACTGCACCATCGATAGCCCTGAGGCTTCTAATCACCCTGCCACTAAAGTCGACGTGTCCGGGAGTATCAATCATGTTAATTACATATTCAGTGTCTTTTTGTGTAAAGTGTAAAGTTACGTTTGCCTGATAAATGGTAATTCCTCTTTCTTGCTCTTCTTTATCAAAATCCATGGCCAATGCTTTTCCGGCAGCAGATGGTGCAATAATTCCGGAATAAGCCAACAAACTATCACTCATAGTGGTTTTGCCGTGATCAACGTGTGCTATGACACCAAAGTTTCTAATTTGATCTTTATTTTTGATAATTTTTAGAACCTCATTTGTTGACTTGTATTTTACCATATTCGCAAACCGAGTTATTCAGCTATTAAATCTTGTGAGAATTATAAGATCAATAGATCATATTGTCACTAACTTTACGGAGGTTTTTGGACAAGACAAAATTACAATCTTTTTTCTGGTGTTTTTTAGCCTCAAAAAGTGGTAGTAGTTGAGAGAAAAAAGTGTAAAAAATAATTTGAGAGATTTTATTTTTTGAATCGAATTTTGGAAGAATGGTATTCAAACCTACTTTTTTTAGATTCTTCAATAGTTGTGTGTTATGCGCATTTTTTTCTTCAAAAATTATAACAGTATCACCTTTTTTTGCCGAAAAAAGTTCCATATGTGAAAATTGCTCTATCCTTTCATAGTGAGCATCATAACCTAGCAACTCATAGAATTTAGCTGCACAATACATAGCGATAGGATAAGTATGCATATTTCCAAGAACAAAAATTCTTGAGGTGATTTTAGATTTTTTGGCCTCAGAGTAGGCTTTTTGGTAAAAATTGTAATTTTTTGGGATCCCAATATGGCTTACAAGGGAGATGCAGGTAAGAGCACTTTCTAAAAAGCTGATACTACCTGCAGTAAAAACATCCGCATTTGGAGATTGTAGAAGTATTGTTTGATGCGAAGCTTGGGCAAGTCTACTATTGGGTTTAGATGTTATCGCTACAGATTTTTTTGCAGTCTTTGCTACCTTTATGTTTGAAATGGTGTTGCCAGAGATTGAAACAAAATATACAGATCGATTTTTGGATAAAGATTTGTTTTTTAGAAGATCAAGAGGGTCCATATATCTCACAGAAAAATTTGAAAAAACTTCAGCAAGCATTGCAGAGGATAAAGAATCTCCACTTCCAGTAAATATTGTATTTTTTTGTTGTTTTTCAGAAAGGGGTTTTTGTTTTTTAAAAATTTTTAAAAATTCTGATTGTGATTTAATATCATTCTCATATGCCTCAATAGTATGCATGATATTTTTCAAATTTCTCCATATATTAGAAGAACTATTTTTGAAGGTAGTAATAGAATTAAAAAATCAAAGTAATTTTTGATAAAAAACACCAAAAAAAATTACCTCTTTTGATTTTACCTTAATCTGCATAGGTTAATTATTGCCATAGCAAGCTGGGATTTGGTGACCTTACGACATCGGTTACCAAAATCGTCTATGGCCTTGGACAATAACAAGTTTTGATTTTTATAACGAACTTTTTGATGTGATGTGTGGAAATTTCTGTAGGACACACACCAGATTCAGATGATGCATTCATGTTTTATGGAATGTTTACTGGCAAGGTTCCATCTCCAGATTTTGAGGTGCAACATGTAATTGAAGATATTGAGAAATTAAACAGAAAAGCAACCAATCCAGAACTAGACGTTACAGCAGTTTCTGTTCATGCCTGTGCATACATTCCAGGATACACCATTTTACGTAGCGGCGGAAGTTTTGGAATAGGCTACGGCCCAATTGTCACTGCAAAAAAACCAATGACCATAGATGAGATAAAAAAATGCAAGATTGCAATTCCAGGAAAAATGACCTCAGCTTTCTTGTTACTCCAGTTAATGATAGGTAAATTTGATTATGTGGAGATGAATTTCAGTGATATTCCCCAAGCTGTAAAAAATGGCGATGTAGATGCAGGACTGGTAATCCATGAAACGCAATTGTCTTATGAACAAGAGGGCAATGTCAAGATTCTAGATGTTGGAGAATGGTGGGATAAAACAACAAATGGGCTACCTGTTCCTTTGGGCATAAACGTAATGAAAACAAGTTTAGGAATGGATACAATTCATAAATTTGACAAGTACCTTCAAGCATCAATAGAATATGCACTAGAAAATCTCGATGATGCCATAGATTATGCCATGCAGTATAGCAGAGGAAAACCTCGAGACCTTATTGAAAAATTTGTAAAAATGTATGTTAACCCAGTTACTGTAAACATGGAGGATAAGGGAGAAGAATCCATCAGAAGAGTATTTGAGATGGCCAAGGAAAAAGGCCTAGTTCCAGATTTTAATCTAAGTATAGCCATCAAGTAATTATAGTACAAAAAATTTTTACAAATCATGGGTGATGGAATAGGAGGATCAGTTATTGCATTTCTTTCAAATAATGCCTTTGAGTTATTAATCACACATCATCGTAAAGACAATCAAGAAGAATACGGTAAAACAGAAAAGGTAATCATTGCAAAAATTGACAATCCCGATAGTCCACAATATGAAGAAAAATCTCAAGAGGATTTAGAAAGAGCATTAAAAGGACGATTTGTGACATGTAATGTTCAATACAGAGATTCAAAGACGGATGCTCTGGTTTGTAATGTCTTTGTTCAAAATCCTCCAGAAGGATTTTAGATGATCTTAAAGTAAATTTCTAGTGGTAAATTATTGGTTTATCATCAATATTCCTAATATATGACGAAATGGTTACAGAAAATGATCAGAGTGGTTTTGGTAGATAAAAAAATACTTGGTGGCGGTGTTGCCATGCTTGCAGTAGGCCTAGTATTATTAGCAATCATCAATTCGTCTGTGCCTGCCGGCAAATCAGGCATGACAGAAGACGAAATTATTGAACTGATGATTCAAGAAGAAGAAAACAAGAACATGAACACACTTGCTAGCATTTTGACAGGAGTGGGATTTTTGCTTATTCTAATCAGTTTTGGAGCCAGAAGAAAAAGTGCAGGTAGTGCAAAAAAAGAAGAAAAAAAACCCACAACATAAAAACAAATTCAGCAGTTGGCATCTAAAACATATGTAGAAATTTCATTTGGTTTTTTGAGCAGAGTATGCTGTTAGAGGATAAATGAATCTCTAAAGATCACAAAGTGTTATTTTAATTGCTTTTTCAATTCTTTATTTATGACAGCAGAGTAGGATACAGATTCATTTGTTTTTGAAATTAATTTGGCTTGTAAAACCCGAAGTTTTTTATCAATATCATCGTCAATCATAATTGTTACTCTTTTTGCCACAGTGTTTTTCCATCAAAACTTCTATTTATTTTAAAATATCATTTCCATTTTTGGGAAATAGAATACATAATCAATTCAAGAAAAATAATAAAGCAAAATTTATCCTATTTGCAAAATGTCATTTCACAGTCATCAAAAGATATTAGCACTAGATGTGAATAGTGGTGTTGATTATATTCTGTTTAAACGTAAATAATATGAAGAAAAATGCAAGAAACAAAACAAAAAGAAAAGAAATCCCCAGCAGTACTATTTATTGCAATTATTGCAGCAGGACTTACTGTTGCTTTGGTGATGGCATTGAGTCCATGGAACATATTTCCAGTCGAAGTGACTGAGCAGGTTACAGTACTTGCAATAACTGAACATGGTTGCGTTGGTGAATCCGAATTCGGAGTTAACGTGGTTGTATCAGATTGCTCCGCTCAAATTGGGGACACAGTGTCAGCTACTTTTTTTGTTCCAGCAATGGATCAAAATGGGTATTATGACAAAATAGAGGCTAGACTAGCATTAGTAGAGCCATAGACCTTTTTTTATTTTTCATTGATCATAGATAGTCTTGTGTACCGTATCCAATTTGTTGTAAATTCAACTTTTAATATCAAATAATCCTCAAAAAATACCCAAAGATGCCTGTTTTTGTCTAGAAAAATTATCAAAATTCAAAATTCTCATAAGTTACTCAATTGGATGTGTAAGTGTAATGATTCATGCAGAAATCAGCATTTACCCTATGGGAACCTCTACTACAAGTGCCAGTTTTTACATTGCCAGAGCAATTGAATCAATTCAAAATATGGAAAATCTCAGGTATCAAATCAATCCCATGGGAACCGTCCTTGAGTCAGATGACATTAGCAAAATCTATGAGGCCGCAAAAAAAATGATGGAGGTAGTTCACAATCTAGGAGTAAGTAGAGTAGAAGTTATTTTAAAAATTGATTCCAGAAAAGATAAAGACAAAAAAATGGAAGAGAAATTAGAATCGGTAAAAAAGTTGTTAAAATAATTTTTTGCTAAAATTTGTTTACGACATTAAAGAAGGTATCTCGTTGAATTGGTTGTCGCCCTATTTCTTTTACCATAATTTCCAATTCGTTAATAGATGATGCAGTTGGCTTTCCTGCAGCGCGATATACTTCTTCAGAGAATGCAGTTCCTACTAAATCACTTCCACCATTGGATAAAGCGACCTGAGCTAATTTTTTACCATAAGCAACCCAGTAAACTGAGATGTTATTCAACACATTTGCAAGCATCAGGCGAGAAACAGCAGTTATTCTCAAATCGTAAACTGAAGAACATTCATTATTTACCAGATGCTCTTGTTCAAGTTCTGTATTATCTAGACTGAATTTCAGTGGTATTAAGGTGATAAACCCCTTTGTCTTTTTTTGTAGTTCTCTAATTTTCAATAAATGATCAACAACATGTTCAGGTTTTTCTATATGTCCATAAAGCATAGTAACATTGCTTCTAATTCCCATATTATGGGCAGTCTCAACTGTATCCAACCACTCTTGACCAGTGCATTTTCCTCTAGCAATTTTTGGCCTAATATCAGGATGGAATAACTCTGCACCTCCTCCAGGCAAAGAATCTAATCCTGACGCCTTTAATCTAGAAAGAACCTCCTTAACAGAGTTTTTTGTCAATTTGGATAAGAAGAAAATTTCAGCTGCAGTCAATGCCTTTATTTTCAATTCAGGGTGATTTTTTTTAATTAATTTCATCATGTCCTCGTAATAGTCAAGAGGAAGTTTTGGGTGAAATCCGCCTACGATGTGAACCTCTGTGGCGCCCATTTGTTTTGCAATTCCAACTCTTTGCTCAATTTGCGCAGGTGTTAACGTGTACGCATCTTCATCTCCGTCTTTTCTATAAAATGCACACATTTGGCAACTGGCAGCACAGACATTTGTGTAGTTCATGTAGTAAGATGCAGTAAATGAGACTTCATCTCCAACCAGTTTTTTTCTGGATTGATCAGCAACTGCACCAAGCATGTGTAGATTATCATAATTCATCAACTCCATTCCATCATCAAAAGATAGTTCTTCTCCAGCAATTGCCTTGTCAAGTGCTTTAGAGTCATTTACTAGCTGATCTAACATAAGATAATCTCGTTTCTTCTGGATATATTCCTTATTTGAAAAAAATGAGATTTGTTTTATGGTATTGTTTAAGAAAAGATAATTCTTATTTTTTGGATTTATCAAGTAATTCCTTTATAACATAACTTCTAACTTTTGCAAATTCCCATTCTCTTAGATTGGCATTTTTGCATTCCTCTTTGATTATAAGACCGGCCAGACCATCACTCCAGATATGGCGTTTGGGATCATAAACTTCGATGATTTTCCCATGCTTTGTAATTTTGATTGCTCCATGGCACCTTTCAATTATTTGTAATCCAACTTTTTGGTATACTTTTTCATAATTGACCATGTCGTCAGATTAGCCAAATATTATACAGTAAACAATTCCTCAGGCTCTTCTGAAGAGTCATAGGAGGTAACACTGTGCGGAACATAGGCCTCTGGAGTCTGATAAGTCACACCAGGTCCATGGACCGTAAGTAGAAATGAAAGGCGGTATGGAGTGGATGGAAATAGTTTATCCCAAACATCTATTGGGTTATCTTTTAGATTTACTCGGATATGAAGTTGTTTTATTTCATTTGAAATATGAATTGAGGGAGTGGCATAAACAATTCCCATTAATTTTTCGATTGCGTTTATCCCTAGCAAATGATCTGAAGAATGGACCGTGATAATAAACTGAAGAACATTTTCAGAGTAAGAATAGTGTTTATCAGGTTCTGAAAAAACAGAAACGGAATGTTCCTTAACCAGAGGGTTTTCCAAAATATTGAATAAAAATACGGAAACAAACAAAGAATCTTCAGTTTGAATTTTAGAGGGATCAGTCACTCTAAAGTCATCCATATCCAAATTAGAATTTTTGAACAAATTTAGAATTCCTTCAGTTGATGAGGCAAAATTTTGCCAAGTGATAGGCTCTTCAATATCTCCAATTTCATCGATAGGATTACGAAGCATCGGTATTGATTTTTTAAATTTTGTTTAAAATTTCAATAATAAAAAAATACGACAACCTAGTTGATTTTTTGACAAATTTCTTCCCTTTTAGGCTCACAAATTCAAATACGAATCATAAATTTTATGTAAAATATTTGACTGTAAAAGAATTGTCAAGAAATAAGTAATCAAATATGCAAAATAAGATATGGTAATGCCGCTAAAAGACGAAGCCAAACCAAAGTGCTATTTGTGTCATGATGGTTTTGAGAACATAGAGCAATTACGGGAGCATCAAAATACCATTCACAAAGATTTCTTCGAATCACATGAAAAAGAGAATAAACGTGAGCCTGCACCAGGCGATGTTACTGTTTTTTAG
>JACEMX010000079.1 GCA_013867335.1 Candidatus Nitrosomaritimum aestuariumsis | reverse complement strand
AACATAAAAAATAACAAGCGTTTATTAGACCTAAAGTGTGCTTTGTTGATTATCGGAATAATGACGAGTAGGCAATGAGCTTTTTCGTCGTTGCTTAAGAGAAGAAAAATAATGACAAAGTTTAAAGAATTAGGATTAAAGGATGAGATTTTAAAAGCACTAGATGAACTAGGTTTTGAAGAAGCATTTCCAATTCAAGAAGCATGTATTCCCGTTTTACTTTCAGGACGAGATGTTATAGGACAAGCACATACTGGTTCTGGTAAAACTGCTGCATTTTCACTATCAATGCTTCAGCAAATTACTCCAAAAAAAGGAATTCAAGGAATGGTAATTGCCCCAACAAGAGAGCTTGCAATGCAGATATCTGAAGAGATAAAAAAATTCGGAAAGTACAGTGGAATAAAGGCTGCAACAGTATATGGAGGTCAAGGAATGGGAATCCAACTCGATGCTCTAGAAAGAGGAGTTGAGATAGTTGTAGCAACTCCTGGCAGATTAATTGATCACCTAAAACGTGGCTCTATCGAATTAAAAGATGTAGAACATGTAGTGTTAGACGAGGCAGATACCATGTTAGACATGGGATTTATTGACGATATTCAGTTTATCTTAGATTTAACACCAGAAGAAAGAACAATGTCTTTGTTTTCTGCAACAATGCCAACTGAGATTCTCAGACTGTCTGAAGAATACCTTCAAAATCCAAAGCAATTTCTTTTAGATGCAGATGATTTAAGCGGAGAAGGAATTGATCAGTCTTACTTGGTGATAAAAGATAGGGACAAATTCAATTATCTAATAGATTTTATTAAAAAAGTAAAGGGGCAAATTATCGTATTTTGTTCAACCAAATACAGAACAAGAGATGTTGCAAAGTTTCTTCATCAAGAAAAATTTGATGCAGTAGCAATTGAAGGAGATATGTCTCAACATAGAAGAGAGCAATCAATGGCAAAATTCAGATCAGGTAAAGCTGACATTCTTGTTGCAACAGATGTGGCCTCAAGAGGAATAGATGTTCCAAGAGTAGAGCTTGTAGTTAATTATGATGTCCCAAACCAAGACATGGTATACTTTCACAGAATTGGCAGGACTGCACGAGCAGGTGCAAAGGGTCAAGCAATAACATTTGTTTCTTATTCATCTGTAGGGGATTGGAATTTGATCAAACGACAAATTAAAACAGATTTGAAAGATTTGAACAAGGAAATGGGAATAGAAGTTTCAATTCCAGATCCTCTAAAAAGACAGATACCTGCAAGACGATACGGCAGTAGTGGCGGTGGTGGAAGATCAAGCTACTCTAGAGGTTCTCGTTATGGAGGATACGGAAGATCAGATAGAGGTAGAGATTCAGACGACAGAGGAAGAGAAAGAAAAAGACATAGCAGTGGCGGAAGAAATCGCTATGGCGGCCGCAGTAAATGGTAGTGTAAAACTTAAAGACTCCCAACTCTAAGATAATTTAAGATAAAGTAATGCACGTAGGCTTCGTTTTATTAAATTGTGATCTTGGCGCAGAAGAGTATATTGTTGAAGAATTAAAGCAAATGTCTGATGTAAAAAATGCATATCTTACTTTTGGTGCCTATGACGTAGTTGCAGAAGTTCACACAGATGACCAAGATGGATTTGAAAAAGCAGTATCTGCAATTAGAAAATTATCCAGAGTTGTCAGTACAATGACGCTAAATGTAATCAACCCGGAATAACTGACACGTAGGGAATTATCAAATAATTTTGCATTAACATTACAAATTATTTTTCAAAATTATTTCTTCTAATTCGCCTGGGGAATCTATCAAATAATCAGGTCTTTCTTTTTTTAGGGCATCAGCAGTGTTATACCCCCAACTTACGGCGATGGTTTTCACTCCCGCTTTTTTTCCAGCCTCAATATCACGGATTTCATCGCCAATAAAATATACATCAGATTTTTCAATTTTCATCTCTCGGATTATTTTAGAAATTATTTTGTCTTTTCCAAAAACCTTCTTTGTTGTGTAAAAAATATCAAACTGATCAAGATTATTGGCATGAAGAAATTTCCTTACATTTTCTTCAATATTGGTAGTAACTATCCCTATCTGGCAGTTATTTTGTTTGAGGAGTTTTAAGGTTGGAAGTAAATCAACAGAAGGAGGTAAAGAAGCAATATGAGAATTTATCTCTCGCCTTACCTTTCTGACTACAAATGGTAGTTTGAACAAAGAAATCCCCAAATGTTTTAAGATCTCCCGTGGTTTTTTTCCACGTAAATACTGGACATCATCATCTTTGATTTTTCTAAATCCAAAATCATCAGAGAGTTTATTCATGATTTTGATTATAGAGTCCAGGGTATTAGCAATAGTCCCATCAAAATCAAAGATCACAACTGTTTTTTTCATTTACAAATTAGTTGATTTTAGATTTGAATATATGTCAAAACATAGCCAACCAGACAAAAAAGTCAAAACTGCCACAACTGCCGACGATTAATTGTTATAGGAGTCTATTTTTGTTTAAATCTAATTGGAAAAAATAGAGTACGAAGGAACAGTTTGGGCAATTAATCACAACAATCCAGAGCCACTAGTAGAGCACTCTCTTCATACTTTGGAAAAATACGGGATAAAAAAAGAAGACATTGTTTTGACTGATGCCCCTGAAGATGTCAAAGTAGGAGCAATTGTAGTAGAAATTTGGCCCTATCACTTGGATGTGGCAAAGGTGAGAACAATTCGAAATGATTCATTTATCAGCGGAACCCTAATGACAATAGAGTTAAGGTTAGACGAGGACGGAAATTATACAGATTAGTCTTGAAAAAGAAAAAAAAGCAAAATATCACCATAGCAATAATAGCTACAGCAATAGTTGCAGGCATAATATTGTATAATTATTCTGCAGAACAAACAAGGCAGAAAGGATTTGTTTTTGGAAATGACCTAGAAAAAATTCAAGACGATGTCAAAGACTTGCAAACACAGTTTTACTCTAAAAAAGCACAGTGGGAAGAGGGCTCAATAACTAAAGATGAGTTATTTCAATTCTATGAAAAACATGTTGAAGAATTTGAAAAAATAATTTTGCGATATGATAATCTTGTCCCCCCAGAAACATTCAAACCAGCAGTTGATTTGTTGAAGTTATCCTCAGAGACTCAGCTTGATAGCGATAAGCAGTACATAGAATGGATGAAGACAGGAGATGAATCTTATAAAGTGAGATCAGATTCCCAATATCAGCAATCTTTAGAATATGAAATGACAGGTCTTGTAGAATATTATTCTGCTAAAACTGGAATATCTCCTTAACCTAAATTTTTCAAAAATGTAACAAAAAGAAAATACTGTAACGAATATTTAATAATCAATCATCCAAAATTTTTTTGGCGATAGATTGAACAACTGTAAAAATTGTGGCAAAGTTTTGAACGAGGCATTTTTGACTCATTGTTCTAGTAAGTGTCAATTAGAAGAATTCTTGAAAAATCCACGATAATAAAATTATTCAATTCAATAACAGAGCACTCATTCTTATTTTTTCTAAAAATTAATTATTTATCTACTTGATTTGTTTTTAAGAAATAATGAATAAAGTTGTGACGTTTCTATTTTCAATTATTTTTGTTATTGGCATACAACAAGCATTTGCAGCACCAGAAATTGATGATGAAGTAATAGTTGCTTTTGATTCTGACGTAAAGGTCATTCCTGACTGGGTAAAAACAACTATGGGATACTATCTAAGTGATCAAATTTCTGAAAGAGAAATTCTTGATGCATTTAGTTGGCTCTTTGAAAATAACATAATGCATCTTTCAGAAGAGGCAGCCTTGGAGGTGCAACAAATGAGAGATCAAATCAATTTACTCAAGCAAGAATTAGAGGAAACAAAAGCAAATCCAAATCTACTAGAAGCAAGAAAAGGAGCAAACGAATCATCATCCTCTGATGAATCTGGCGAATATTGGTTTACAGAACTAAAACCCGGATACTATGAACGATCCTCTGGAGAAAGAATCATGCAACCAGAATTTGGCTCAGGGCTCAGCGAGTCAAAAGTTGTTGTAAGAGGCTGGGATGCTGAGCAAAAAGAGTCAATAGATGCTCAAGATAACAATCCAGTTCAGCGCTTCGTAATTGAGTTGTATACTGAAAGTATTTCTCTTTCAGATGACATAGCATGGTATCCATTAAAAGAAGGAGATGTTTTAGTTACATTTGAAAAAGGTGATCCTGACAAACCAATTATTGTTGGAAAGATTTTCAATGAATCTACACAATCATCACAATTACAACCTTCCCAGACCAAGGTTTTGGTTATGGCAAGCAATTCAGAATTTGAAAAATCATCTGAAATAGTAAGTGACATTCTCAGAAAGGGGGGAACATATTCTGCATGGGAGGAAGGATTAGCATCATTTCCTACTCAAACCAAAGATAGTGTAGTAGATGATCTTCAAGGAATTGTTGTTTTGTGTAACAATGCCATTGACAAAGAAACGCAACAAATTGATGCGGAATTAAAAATCATATCTCAGTGGCTCAAAGTAATCCAGGAAAAGCAAGAAGATGTTTCTATTGATGTTGCAGGACAAACAGAAGAATCAGATTCACAGCATAATCAATCAGACCTTGATTTCATTACAAGACAATTATCAATCATTGACCAGAAAATTAAGGCCCTCAATACTGGCATAGAGGTGTTAGAGGAACAACTTCAATCAACTGGAGAAGATGCACAAATGGCAAACATTGACCTTCAAAATAGCCTCCAAAAACAGCAACAGACTCTACAGACATTGTCAGATGTTTCAAAGGCTGCTCACGATACAGCAATGTCGATTATACGCAAAATAGGATAATTTCAAAAAACCGAACATAGAGTCCTTTAGCATGTCACATTTCTGCAATTATCTGCAACAAATGAAGTGATAATGAACCCACCAAGAATGGTAATTCCCAGAGTCACTAAAAGACCAAAGAATAATGTCTTTTTATCATGTAGTGGCATCACCATACATTTTTCTGAAATATCATAGTATATCAAATAAGTACAGTAAAATTCCTAGTGGTAATTTATTAAAAATCCATTTTCCTGTTTTGCCCCCATCATTGTTATGAAATCTATTTTAGACCATAAACTTCTTTAAAGATAATAGAGATAAAAAATTGTGAGAAAGTATTTCGTTCTCTTAATAGGGCTTACTTTTCTACTACCTGCAGCATTTGGAGAGGTTTCAATCCAAAATGACCAACAATACATCGGAGATGATGGAGCCTTTCACGTTGTAGGAGAAATTCAAAATGATCTTAATCTCCCATTGAACCAAGTTAGTGTTTTTGTTACATTGTATGATGAAAACCAAAAAGTGATAGTCACCAAAGAAACTCAATCACTAGTAAATACAATAATGCCTGAAATGAAAGGTCCATTTGATTTTATTTTCACGAATTTAAACGCTGATGAAATCAAATCATATTCGTTGGATTTTGACTATTCCATTAGCGACCCAAAGGGACAGGTGATTGGCATCATATCCTCAGAATTAAATCGAGATAATTTCAATAATATCATTATTTCAGGAACCGTAGAAAATAATGGAGAAAATACAGCAAATACTGTCGCAGTGATTGCAACTCTTTATGACAAAGAGGGAAATGTGGCTGCAGTTTCAAGGGTTCATCCAGAACCAGACTATTTGAGCTCAGAAGATGACGTATTTTTTGTGGTTTCTATGCCCGATAAGAACCAAATTTCAGAGGTGACTCATTACACAGTAGTTGCAGAATCTGAAGAATATGCTGCAGTTCCAGAATTCCCAATTGGCTCAATAGGTCTTCTTGTTGGTTCTGTTTCTGCATATATTGGAATTACAAGGTATTCTGGAAGGGTCATAACAAACCTAATTTCTGCAACAAATCCAAAGTAGGGCTAATTTCTTTGGCAATTTCTTTGTTATCAAGAGGAGTAGGTTGTGTAAACTTGAAAGGGAATGTTATGGTGAGCATATCCTGGTCAGTGTGAGAAATTCTAATAAAATGAATTTTGAGATTATTTTTGGAAAGAAAGTCCTTCCATTTTTGTAACCTATCCAACACAGATGCAACTTGAGTCTCTACTGTATCAATATCTGTCTCCAAATCAGTATCAAATAATCCAAATTTTGCCATAGGCACCATTATGAATCCCCCTGAAATTTTATCATGGTTTTTTAGCATTTGTGAAATTATTTCATCAGTTTTGTTCTTTGGAAAAATATCGCCATAGTCAGGATCAAAATACCCTGCTATCATTTTTTTTGCATCATAAATTCGAAAGTATTCTTCATCTAAATCTAACTTCCACAACAACAAAACAATGGGTCATGAATAAATAACAATTACCTTGACAAATTCATTGAATAAACAGAATACTGATCCTCACTATGGAAATGTCGCACCCAAATAAACACCAATCTGATATGATCATGAAAAGATTCCCGGATTACTTTACATTTTTCAAATAATCTAAACTTCATCTAATCTTACAGAAGTGTAAGGAATAAACATGCCCTGTAACGTAATCTGGCAGGCAAGGGGGTCAAAGTTATGGATGTTATCATGATGATTGGAATAGCCCTTAGCGGAAAAACAACCTATAGGGAGACCAATTTTGACCATGAGGTCATTCAACTCTCTTACTTTAACAACAATAGGAAAAGAGAATTAGAGTACATCGAAGAATGCCTCAAAGAAGGAAAAAGCATAGTAATCGATGACACAAATCTGACCAGAGAGATAAGAAAAACCCATATAGATTTGGCAAGAAAATACAATGCCCAAGTGACAGGAATTTTCATGAATACCTCGACAGGTTTGATTGAACAAAGAAGATTAAGAAGAAGGAATCCATTCCCAGTAGCAGTAATAAATAAACAGTTGAGAGATCTCGAAACCCCAACAAAAGAAGAAGGCTTTGACAAACTAATCGTTCACAAAGATTATGTTCAACCAAGAGATACCTAGAGTTCTAAATTCAAAAATTACGAGGTTAAAATAAAATGAGAAAGTCCCTTAAACTATTTTTTATTGGTGTCGGATTATCGTTTTTAATTTCTTTAAGCGAGGTCTTGGAATTACAGACATTACCACATGACCCAGTCGAGTATTTTATTTACTCAATATCTTTTTCGGGTGCCTACATGCGACTATTGTACTATAGTCTATTGGTGGTTGTAATACCATTCATGACAATCCCCCAACTTAAAGAAAAATTGAGCAAAAGAACACACTATGCCTATGTTCTTTTGTCTGGAATTACTTTTGGTTTTTCAATTGTGGGGATTTACACGGTTTTTACTTACAGAATTTTCATCTAAGTGGCAAAACATCATGATAAGTTTTTTGCGCAAATGAATCAACTTTGGTATTTACTTTTTTGATAGTATTTTTGATTGCTTTCTAGTAAGTATACTAGTCATTAGCAATACTTACTATTACAAACAAAACACCAAAAAAATTTTCAGTATTATTTTTGACAACCTGCCGATTGGTAAGAATTTACTTGGGATAGTTAAATAAACAAAAAATCAACTAAAACAATGGCAATATCAAAGGAAAATTTAGAGTTCATAGACAGTCTAATTGATTATTACATTAGTGAATCGGAATCATACAAACAGATTGCCGAAAATTATTTACCAGAAATACAGTCTGTGCCAGATACAGCATTTGGAATTATTGCGGGCTGTGTATATTCTGGATTTTTGCAGGCATATCAGAATCAGCAGCAATCCCCCAGTTTAGAAGATATGAAGGAGTTTAACCAGATTATAAAGGACCGAGCCCCATTAATAAAAAATTCATTAATAGGAAAAAATGAAATGAATTCTCCAGAAAAATCAGACATGCCTCAAGAAAAGGAGGCTAAATCAGATTAATTTTGGGAAAGATAGTTACAATTTAATTTGAATTAGAATAGGTAATAATATGAAGATAGAAGGCAGTAAAATTATTTTTGGTCTAGGAGTTGGAGCATCAGTAGCAGTTGCTTTTGTTTCATTGTTTTTTGCCTTACGTTAAAGATAAATCACAAGATAAATCTAACAAGTCATTGTCAGCTACAAATGAATTCAAAATTTCTCAAATTGTAGACAATGGTCAGATGATTCAATTGACATTGATTGAAAATGTCTCAACAGAGCCCATATCTCAAAAGCAAATGATTATTGAAAATGTTGCCAAAAAATTAGATTCTGAAACCAAAGAGCAAATAATGCCTTTGTTGGAAGCAATACTCCAAGCTCAACCTACAATCAAAGTGAAAAGCTATCAACAGACACAAATTACAATGGCCATGCCAAAAAATAGGTATGATCATTTAGGCAGACCACAAGTAGGCGAAGTGTTAAAATTAGATTTAGCTAAAATATAACAGATTTTTTTATTCTATTGCTTTTTTTATGTCATCGAGGTTCTCTAAAGGTAAGGAACAAGTAAAATCTCTGCAAACAAAAACAGTTGTTTTTTCAGAATCAAAGTTTTTTCCTGCAAAGAAAGGGTATTTTGACAAATTCTCTAGTTGTTCTGAATCATTAATAGAAAGAAAAATTGATTCAGGAAGAAAAGATTTTTCCAAATAAGTTGTAATTTCTTTGTTAGAATCATTTAGCATAGTAATCTCTAGAGGTTTTTGTAGATACATGAAAATTGTATTTAGCAAAAATCCAAACCCAAATGGATTTTCTGCAGCCATTTGTGCCTGAGATTCCATGATTTTAGTTGCAATTTCGAGGAATTTTTGTTCCTGAGTAAGATGAAACAATCTTAGCATAACCATACATGAAACTGAATTTCCTGATGGCAAAGACAAATCATAATTGCTCTTTGGACGTACGATAAGGGATTCATGTGTATCAGATGTCATAAAAAAGCTGTTGGCATTCTCATCCCAGAAGTGATCTATTAGATGAGTACCCAATTCCAATGCAAGATCTAGATATTTTGAGTTTGGTGAAATTTCAAATACATCAAGTAAAGCATTTGCCAAATAAGAATAGTCTTCTAGATAACCATCAATTTTTGCATTACCATTTTTGAAGGTTCTACATAATTTTTGATTTACAAATAAATTATTTTCAATAAAAGTAATACAGTTTTTTGCACAATCAAGATAACGCACATCGCCTGTAACTCTATATCCTTTTGCAAAGGCTGTAATCATCAGTGCATTCCAAGAGGTTAAGACCTTATCATCCAATCCTGGAGCTGTTCTTTTTGCGCGAATGTCATATAGTTTTTTGGAGCAAGACTGAAGAATATCACGTACCTCGTTTTCATTTTTTCCAAAGTTAAATGCGACAGTTGAGATGTTGATATTGTTACACAAGATATTTTGTCCCTCCCAATTTCCACCATCAGTTACATCATAATACAAACAAAACAGATCAGAATTATCTCCTAGAATTTCTTTGATTTCACTTTTACTCCAGACATAGAATTTCCCTTCAATACCTTCAGAATCAGCATCATATGCAGAATAGAATCCACCTTCTGGAGAAGTCATTTCTCGGGCAACAAAATCCAGTGTTTTCTCAAGAACTTCCAAGTAGAAAGGATCTTTTGTTATTTGGTAGGCTTCAGCATAATTTATTGGGATTAAGGCATTATCATACAGCATTTTTTCAAAGTGCGGTACAAGCCATTTGGCATCAGTGGAATATCTGTGAAACCCACCTCCTATTTGGTCAAAGATTCCACCTTTGGCCATTTTATTGAGAGTCTTTAACCCAAATTCTTTGAATTTTGTCAAGCCAGATATTTTGGAATAACGAAACAAAAAAGACACATTTGCAGCATTAGGAAATTTAGGAGCTCCTCCAAATCCCCCATATGAGAAATCACCCATTTGAAACAGATTCATTGCTGCCTCATCAAGTAAAATTTTCTCTAGTTTAGTCGGAGTTTGAATGGATTCAGTTTTCTTAAGAGCAGATAGAAAATTATTTGCAGACTTTTCAATATCATTTGGTTTTTCTTTCCAAGCTTGGGAGAGTTGTCTCAAAATACTTCCAAAACCTGGCCGACCATAAGAATCTAAAACTGGAAAATAAGTACCAACATAGAACGGTTTTTGATCCGGTGTAAGAAAGATGCTTAGAGGCCAGCCCCCCTGCCCAGTTGCAATTTGACAAACTTTTTGATAAATATCGTCAATGTCAGGCCTCTCTTCTCTGTCTACCTTGATATTCACATAATTTTCATTCATAAATTCAGCAACATCCTGATTTTCAAAGGACTCATGAGCCATTACATGACACCAATGGCATGCACTATACCCAATACTAAGAAAGATAGGTTTGTTTTCTTCTTTAGCTTTGGCAAGTGCCTCGTCGTTCCAAGCATACCAATGAACTGGATTGTTTGCATGTTGTAATAAGTAAGGACTAGTTTCATTTACTAGATGGTTTTTTGACACGATACCACACATTCTTTTTACTATTTGTACCTAATTGAATTTCTAAAGTACTGATCTTCCTTCTTCAAGTTCATACAATCTTACATTGATTTTTGCTAGAAGTTTTAATTTTGATTTATGTGCTTTTTTGCTATGACTGTAATCTTTTTTCTCAAGAAGTTCTTGCAATCTTGTTAATTGAGCCACAGATAGTTTGTTAAATTCATGCTTTGAATTAGTGATTAATTTTAGAAGGGAAACACGCTCTCTGTCCTCAGGAGTTATTTTTTCAGGCACAAAAACACTAGTTTTTTGACATATATTTTTCTAGTGCACAAGTAAATTTGAAAATAGCAACTAAAAGATAATCTTTTTGAAGTTCGATGAATTTTAAAATTTATTCAAAAAGACCTTTGGTTATCATATCATTAGATAGTGAGATTTTATGATAAAGATAAGTAAGATCCTCAGGCCGTAAGCCAGCTTCATGTTCGCCCACCCAATAATTTGCAAAAAGATTAATGACTATTCCAGTAAAAAGACCAAGAACATACTCTTTTGTATTTTTTATTTTAAATGATGTGGGTAATTCACTTTTTTCTCCAAGGTCATTGAACATTTCTTTTTGATTAATCATGTTTACAATTATTGCAGTAATTGTGGCTTCATCTTTTTCAGTCCAGTTACCTTTTTCTGACATTGATGAAACTAAAACTATCTGTCATATACACTTTAAATTTGCAGTCAAGTTTAACAATGTTAAAATTTCGATGGAAATAACTCCAAACATGGAAAAAATGCGAGCTATGGTTTTGTCCGAATGTGCCCCAATTGAGACAAGCCCTTTAAAATTAACACAGATTGATAAACATAAAATTTCAAGACCAAATGAAATTCTAATTAAAATTGAAGCATGTGGAGTTTGTCATTCTCAATTACATGGGATTGAAGGAGACTGGAAAGATTTGGGAATTCCGCCAACATTACCAACTGTCCCAGGTCATGAAGTAGTAGGAAAGGTAATTGAAATTGGCGACAGTGTTACAAAATTCAAAGTAGGAGACAGGGCTGGACTCACACCTCTGTTAGAGGCATGCAGAAAATGTCAATATTGTAATGAAGGAAAGGAGTATCTTTGTGAATCATCAACCATTACTGGCGAATCAACTAAAGGAGGATATACAGAATACATCACAGTTACAGAAGATTTTGCCACAAAGGTTCCAGAAAATATGAGTCCTGAATATGCAGCACCACTTTTTTGTGCTGGAATTACTGCCTACAAAGCAGTCAAAGCAGCAGAGCCTAACACTAACAAAAAGATAGGAATTTTTGGAATTGGAGGTGTAGGACACATGGCAATTCAATTTGCCAAATTAGAAGGATGTAAAGTAATAGCAGTTTCCAGGAATCAAAGTCATCTAGATGTGGCAAGAAGATTAGGAGCTATGGACAGTTTGAAGTTTTCAGAAAATCAAGAGACCTTCCTAAATGAAATAAAGCAAAAGCATGGCATGCTTGATGCAGCAATTGTTTTTGCTCCATCTGATATTGTAACTGATACTGCAATTAAAGCAGTAAAGAAAGGAGGAACAATAGTAATTGCCACAGTTGGGAAAAATCCTGCATTTGTAGCATTTGAAGAAAAAACAATTCGAGGCACCCTTATAGGATCAACTAAAGATATGGAAGAAGTCATAAAGATTTGTAATGATAAAAAATTAGAAGTACTTTCTGAAAAATTTCCGTTAGAAAAAGCAAACGAGGTTTTAAAAAAATTAAAAGATTCTGAAATTGAAGCTAGAGCAGTTTTGATGCCCTAAAATAATCTGCTGGCTTAAATATCGGTAAACAAATGAATTACTATGAATTGTCGTCTTTGTCATCATACAGATGAAGCGCATATGGCTTCAAATGAAAACAAATCACTGATGAAGGTTGGAAGATGTACAATTCCTACCTGTACTTGTCAACAGTATGTTGATCCAATCCAAAAAATAGATGAAGACTTGTTGTGATAACAGTTCATATATCAAAATTGTTTACAGAAAATCATGAAAAAGCATGCTCCAGCTGAAGAGATGAAAAAGGATCTTGACAATCTATTATCCAAACTAAATGCAATGGAGATAGTAGCAAAAGATGAATTTCAAATTAACTCAGTAAAAGTTATGAGAGCATTGGTGGAGGGGCAGATTCACTCAATTAATGAATTTGAGCATCTCAAAAAGGCCATAGACCTTCTAACATTACAATTGTTTGAAGTTCAGAATAAAACAAGATCATGAATTAACTCGAGTGTCACTGAGACCACATCCAGTGCATTTTAGTACAGTTGTATTTTCAAGAACTTTGTCTATGTTCATTTGAGAACCACAGCAAGGGCAAGAAACTTTTTGTTCTGGCTCTTCAGGTTCAGGCTCCTCAATTTTAGGACGTACCACATAATCTGGTTTTTTTTCTGCAACATTATTTTCATTACATGAGGGCTTGTAGCGCTGAAGAATTTTGTTAATTATCCCTATCCTTGCAGAAGAAGGGGAATTGAACATTGGCAAGATGGCCAAATAAAGAGAATTTTCAGATCCGGCTTTTTGAACCCAGCATTTAAAATTAGCATTTGTGATGAAGAAATTTTTCTCATCTGTTTTTTCGCAGTCACCCACATAGATTATGTTAAAAGAATCCTTTGTTCTGGATAAAATAAGATATACAACCTTTTCCATAGGAGGACCCCATTCGTCTAATTTTATTGGTCCTAAAAACTCGTATTGTAAAATCTGAATACTCAATGTATGGCTTATGTGGGCCTGTCTTTTCTTTTTTTCTCAAGATTGACGCCTATTTTATTTTCGATCTAATTCTTGAAAAGAATAAATTCAAGGGCAATGGATTTTTTGTTGGATGAAAGATCCTCACAATCACAGACAGGTAGGCTATTCAATGATTGCAGTGGCTGGAAGCTTGGCTGCGATTGGATTAATTGCCTTGTTTATTGGAGGAGACGTTCTATATGGAGACAATATCCAAAGAGACAATACGGCCCATTTTAATGAGTGCAAGGCAAATGACTTCAAAACAGAGGGGTGTGAGAAATATCACGACAGAATAAACAACGAAATATCTGGAATCTATGTTGATTTAGAAAACTAGTAGCCGTTGGAAAAATCTTCCCAACTGTTTAGATTTTTTGTCAGTCGGTTCATTTCAAAAAATGCACCTCCAACAATTCCTGCCTGATAAAAAGTATACAAGAAAACTCCCGAAGAAGTAGGATCAGAGTCCGAGAAGCTCAATGCCAGCATTGAGAAGAAAACAAAGGTTCCGACAAAAGTTACTAATTTGTTTAAAAATCCACCATTCATCCCGACGATTCTTTTTGTTGCTGCAGCCATCAAAGTAATACTAGTAATAATTAGAAATGTTGCACCTCCATTTGCAGTGATGAATTCATTTACCCAAGGCAATAGACCAGATTCTGCAATATTTGTTTGAGGCATTATACTACCACCATTGATTGCAAAATTTACAGCACTAAACAAGCCACCAATTACAAAAAAGAATAAAAATATTTTTACAACAGACCTTTTCAAAGGGCTACGAGTTTCAGATGGTCTTACAGCACGTTCAGTGATTCTTAAGCCATAAAGGAATCCTACAGCCATTGCAGGAATGAACATTAAGTTGATCAGAATAGGGGATTCACTGTTTATTTCATCAATTTGGGGGAAGAATATCAAAAACAAAAGTATGGCCAGAGATGCCGATGATAAAAATAAGATTAGATTAAGGTATTTGTGCCCAGTAGATTCAGACAAATCATAAGCCCAGTTAGACATTTTATGAAATCTTGAGGAAATCATTAAAGAGTCAATCAAAAAATCATTTGGTCAAGTTATCAATTCTCTTTACCCTTTTTAGTAGCACAATAGTAGAGAAGAAAATGAAAATAGCAATAGCAATATCAACAATAGGCACAATTGTTTTGATTTTAGGAATAATTTTCCATCTTCAGGGTCAATCCATAGTAGGCCCACCATCTTCGTTCATGTATGCAAATCCGGACTGGATTTCATACGGAACCCAAATTGCTATTGTAGGGACTATTATTTTAGCAATAGGAATCGCAATAAAATTTCTTAAAAATTAATCACTTGCTCTGAGTGTAATTGTGCTACGAATGTCTTTTAATCTTCGAATTTTTGAGCTTATCACATCATTCATTTCTTGGGATGTAGAAGTTTCAAATTCTGCAACAATATCATAATT
>JACEMX010000170.1 GCA_013867335.1 Candidatus Nitrosomaritimum aestuariumsis | reverse complement strand
TCATTAAATGACTAAGCGCCTTCAGGCTTCATAATGATTTTGCCAAAGAAGTCGCCCTTTAGCATTTTTGTATGAGCCTCTGCTGCTTGCTCAAAGGTAAAGACAGAGTCAACAATTGATTTTATCTTTCCTTGACCCATCCAGTAAAGACCTTGATCAAGTTCAGCTTTAGTTCCTTGTGTTGAACCTAAGACATTGATACCTTTGAAGAATATGTGTCTAAGATCAATTTGTGCGTCATAACCAGTTGTTGCACCACATGATACAAGTGTTGCACCATATTTGAGCAAGGTTAGTTGCTTGTTAAAGTGAGTTTCGCCAATATGATCAAATGCAATATCAATTCCAGGTGCTTCACCTTTTGTTTTTGCAATTTCTTTTGAAATTTTAAAGACTTCTTTACTCCAGTCGTCTTTTCTGTGGTCTACTGCATAATCTGCTCCAAGTTCTTTACATTTGTCTAATTTGTCTGGACTTGCAGTTGCAATAACATCACAGTTATACAATTTTGCAATTTGGATTGCATAGCTTCCAACACCAGAACCACCACCCATTATGAGTACTGTTTGTCCTGGAGTAATGTTAGCTCTACCAACTAGCATATGCCATGAAGTAAGAATTGTCATTGAAGCTGCTGCTGCATCTTCATATGAAACTCCTTCAGGAATTTTTGAAACATTGACTTCTGGTAAATGAATTTGTTCAGAGTATGCTCCCCATAGTGGTCCAGTTTGGAAGCCCCAAACTTGTCTTCGGGTACAGTCGAATTCTCTTCCACTTGTACATGCTTTGCAAACTCTACATGCTAAATTTGAATGAGAGACAACTCGGTCACCTACTTTAAAATTAGTTACATC
>JACEMX010000151.1:8420-14731 GCA_013867335.1 Candidatus Nitrosomaritimum aestuariumsis | reverse complement strand
TTTTTCTCGATCTTCTTCTTTTACTACAAAAATAAAGTGTAAAATCATAATAAGAAAAAGGGGTGTTATGTTTGGCCTTCTATACCCATAAGGGTTAGTGTTGAACGAATCTTCTCAATTTTTCGGATTTTCCAAGTAATTGTTTCACGTAGTTTCTCGACGGTATCGGACTCGATCTTGGCCAGGATATCATATGCACCAAAAGTTCCATGAACTTCTTTTACACCTTCTAGACCCTTTAATTGCTGTATAATAGCCTCTTCAGAACCTAGTTCACAGTTTATTAAAACATAAGCTGTTGCCATGAATCAGATTAAACAAATCGACTATATCAATAAAGCGATTTTAGAGGGTTAATTTTGGGAAAGTTTGAGAATAGTTTCCCAAATATCTTTTGGTACAGGCATTACTGATAATCGAGATATTCGAATTAGTTCCCAGTCTTTGAATTTTTTTTGGTTTTTCATTTCATCTAAAGTAACTGGTCTCTTTAGAGGTTTTTTGTATTTGACATCTACAACAATGAATCGTTTGTTGTCTTCATTTGGATTGGGATATGGTTTTGATGTTATTTCCATTATTCCAACTGCTTGTCTTTCTGTACCCGTATGATAGAATAATACCTGATCACCTTTGTCCATGTTTTTCATGTGTTTTAGAGCAAGATTGTTGTGTACTCCATCCCAAACAGTTTTTTTGTCTTTTTTTAGATTTTCAAAATTATATCCTCGCGGTCCACTTGGTTCTTGTTTTGCCAGCCAATAATTTACCAATTCAATCAAAAAAGAATTCATTATTTTGAATATTCAAATGTTCCCCGGTTCTGACTCGCACAAGATCATTGGTATTTAGCCAAAACCTCCTTGGGTTCTGAAACCGGGGCTGCCCAACATGTAGCATACCTGGGTGAATTAGAAATCATTGGTATCATTACGATCGCATCATCCTAATCCGTCTGTATGCCTGCTCTTTGGGCGTTATAGAATAGATTTAGTCAAATATTAATCCAGATAGGCTAATTTCAAAACCTGTAACAGGTACACGAATTTTATAATTTTCTATAGTTTTAGAATTAATTTCGCCTATCACTCCAACTGTTTTTCCGTTAATTAGAATCGAAGCAGTTCTTCCTTTCTCAAATGTTTCATGGGTAGTAGTCTTGGTTTCAATTTGTAAATCAAAACCAGTTTTGAGTGCGGCTTGTAGAATGGATTTCATCTCACTGAAATTGGAATCTTGATTTGCCCATACAGCAGCAAAGCTGGTTTTTTCATCAATTGGATTATTTTTAAAAAATACTGTTCCGGTTTCAAATAATTTTTGAGGATATTGCGAATGAATGTTACGGGATAAATTTTCTAATAATGCTGGAAGGATAGAATCTCGCAAAATAGTATGCTCTTGACTTTTTGAATCAAGAACAGAGATAGGATTATCTGGTTTTCTATTAGTCATTTCAAAAAGAATTCTCTTACTTGTTAGACTAGAATTGAGTGCTTCAAGATATCCTAAACCAACCATTGTCAAGCTAAGTGATTTTAATTTAGAAGATACTGGATGAATTACTCCCAATGTTTCAGATGGAGAAAGTTGAGGAGTTAATTTTTCAACACCATATCCCAAGGCAACTTCCTCTACCAGGTCCATTGGTCCAAAAATATCAAATCTATATGGAGGGATTTTACATGAAATATTTTTGCCAGTTATTGAAGCATCTAATCTAGATTTTTTTAAAGAAGATACTATCACAGAGTTACTCAAGGTTAATCCCAAAGAGTCATTTATCAAAGAAGGACTAACAGATAGTGTTCTATGCTCAAGCTTGGGCGTGTTATTTTTTGCACCTGTGATACCAACTGACTCTAAAGTAAATCCTGCAGATTGAAGAATTGTTGCAACTACAGAAAGCATATCTTCAGCATCTTCTTTGTTAATTCCGGTTACCTCAACGAATAGGTTTTTTGTTTTTGTAGTTACAGTTGTTTTTTCGGCATTAATAATTGGAGGAAAAGAAACTGTATCTTCATTTGAATCTATTATGATTGGAACTTGTGATGAGTTACCCAAAACATAACCATAGTCTTGCCCAACCTCAGTATTTTTCAAGATTTCAGAAATTTTTTGTTCGGTTTTAGAATTTAGAGGAACAAATTTGTAATTTCTGTTAGTCGTGGTGTATGTTAGTGGAAAACAAATTTTGTCTAAATCATGAATTCCTATTGAAGATTTTTTTCTCTTTCTTCCAATTCCAAAATGAAGATCTTCTTGCATTGCCATAAATTGCTTGATTATTTTATCGTCAATTTTTCCATTTTTTGCAATTATTCCTGTTACAAAAGGCCTAATTTTTGATACGTTAGGTTTTACGTTAATTTTATAATTTTTTGATTTTTTTATTTTTAACTTAATTGAACCTGATTTTATTCCCAACAATCCCTGAAGGCCCAAAGAAATTCCAAAATCGGTGGAATAATCTGGCCTGTTTGGACTGTATTCTACTCTTACCAGATCCTTGTCTTCGGATTCTATGTCTAGTCCCAAAAATGGTAGTGATTCAGAGATTTGTTTTTTGGATGCTTTTCCAACTAATTTTTGCAATCTTGAATAAGATATTTCTACTACTGGCATTTTGAAGCGCTCCTAAGCCAATTCAAATTGTTGTTGTAAAATTCTCTAACATCATCCAAACCATATTTTAGCATGGCAATTCGCTCTATTCCACCTCCCCATGCCAATACAGGTTTTGTAATACCTAATGGTTTGGTGACTTCAGGTCTAAAAATTCCCATTCCAAATAACTCAACCCATTTTCCAAGCCTTTCATTATACACCATTGTTTGAAGGGATGGCTCGGTGTATGGGAAAAATGTTGGCCAGAACTTTATTTTTGTAATTCCAATTCTTCGATAAAATTCTCTTTGAATCCCCATAAGATTACGTAAATTTGCATTGCTTCCAACAACTACACCTTCAATTTGATTAAATTCTACAAGATGTTTGTAGCTTACTTTTTCATTTCTAAATACCCGTCCAAGAGAAAATACTCTAGCTTCATCCGGTTTGTTTTCTGCAAGATGCTTTATTGTAACACAGGTTGTATGAGTTCGAAGTACCATTTTTCTTGCTTCATTGATGTCCCAATAGTATCTCCACCCTTTTTTGTGGGATTCAGAGACCTTTCGTATTTGGTCAGGTGTCCCAATTTTTTTAGATGATATTCCATCAAGATAGAAAGTATCTTGTAATTCTCTTGCAGGATGATCTTGCGGAGTGAATAAAGCATCAAAATTCCAAAAGCTTGGCTGTGTCAAGTTTCCGAATACTTCTGAAAAGCCTAGAGTAACGAAAATTTCACGTATCTCATCTATGGTATCTTTTAGTGGATGGGTTTTTGCTACAAACACTTCAGGTACATTTGCCTCTACATCAATTGCTCCAGAATCAGATTCAGAAATTTCTAAGGCTTGAGCATTTTTGGTAAGAGAAATTTCTTTTGTTTTAATCAGATTTTCTACGATGAAATCAGGGCGCTTCAATAAACTTTGTAAATCTTGCTGGTCAAGGTTTTCTTTAGAAACGAAACTCTCACCAATTTGTTTCAAAGATTTTTCGCCAGGAATACTGGAAGGATAAGTCTTTAGTAAGATTTCATTACCTGCAGATTCAATCCAATTATTTTTTTTAGCCAATCCCATTGCAGGGCCAAAAACAGAACCCAGCTGTTTTTGCAGGTCAGAGATTTTCATCGAGTTCTCTTTTACTAAATCAACTAGTTTTCTTTCTGGAAGTCCCGACCTGAACGCATGTAAACCGTTTTTTCCAAGGCTAAAATTGATGTTTTGAGTTTCATTTACTATAGCTAATTCTTTGAGCCTAAGCCACTCTATTCCTCTTCTAACTTGATCAGGTGAGAGTTGAGTTAATTCGCCAAGTTTTTCTGGAGTTAGAGTGGATTGAGATTTTAGAATAGTGATTATTTTTTTTTCAATTTCATGAAAAACTTGTGACAATAGCAGAAAGTTCGAAAAAGACTTTTTAAACCTTAACCTAAGTCAAATTGAATGTCAACTGAAGACTTCGTTGTAACTCCTTGGCATGTTGAGGGAGACATTGATTATGATAAATTAATCAAGCAATTTGGTACTGAAAAAATATCACCGACAATTCTTGAAAGAATTAGAAAAACCGCAGGAGAGGATCATTTCATGCTCAGACGTGGGGTATTTTTCTCTCATAGAGAGATGGATAGGATTTTAGAAGACCATGATAAAGGAAAAAAATTCTTTCTGTATACTGGTAGGGGTCCATCAGGACATACCCATATTGGACATCTAGTTCCGTGGGTATTTGCTAAATGGCTTCAAGAAAAATTTGATGTAAATATGTATTTTCAACTCACAGATGATGAGAAATTTTTTGCAAAGCCAGATTTGACTTTGGAAGATACAAAAAAATTTGCTTATGAGAATGCATTGGATTTTATCGCATTAGGTTTTAACCCAAAAAATACAAAAATTATAATCAATACCAGAAACATTCAGACGCTATATCCAATTGCCGCTCAAGTTGCAAAGAAGGTTAATTTCTCAAATACCAAAGGAGTTTTTGGATTTACTAATGAAACAAATATTGGGATGATTTTCTATACATCTTTACAATCAGCACCATGTTTTATCGAAGACAAGCCAGTATTGATTCCTTTAGGTGTAGACCAAGATCCGCATTTTAGAATAACAAGAGACATTGCGCCAAAAATAGGAAAACCAAAACCAGCTCTAATTCATAACATTATGATTCCAGCATTAGAAGGGCCTGGAGGAAAAATGTCAGCATCAAGTGAAAATGGGACTGTGTACACTACAGATGCTCCAAATGTAGTAAAAAAGAAGATTAACAAATATGCATTCTCAGGAGGTCAGCCAGACATTGAACAACATCGAAAAATAGGCGGCAATCCAGATATCGATGTATCATATCAATACCTAAGAATATTTTTTGAACCAGATGATAATAAACTAAAATCAATTTATGATGATTATAAATCTGGAAAGATGCTTACCGGAGAGTTAAAGGCAATACTAATTGAAAAAATTAATGCATTTCTTAAAGTCCATCAAGAAAAAAGAGAAAAGGCAAAAGACCAGATAAACGATTTTCTTTTTGAAAATAAATGAAAATTAAAATTAGTTGTGAAGATAAATATGAAACTCAGAAATTAGCTAGTCTTATTTTCATCAAAGATTCTAATGAAACTTTTGTTACTAAAATTCTGAACATAGTGGAAAATGAAGTCGTGATAGAATTAAAAGATAAATCCGCTCACAGTGTTCTGCTCAAAGATAATGTCCAAGTAGAAAAATTCGCAGATTTTATTCAGTCAGTAGTGGAAAAAGAACAAAAAATTGTTTCAACTAAAATTTTTGATACCGAGGTTGAGATTGAAAAAGAATGAGAGTTTTTTTAACATAACTATATTTTAAATTAAGAATTAATCATGATAATAAAAATCTGAAATTTATAGGCCAAAGACAGCATAAATAGCGACTATGCCCACAATTCCTATTAGACATAAGCCTAATGCCTTCAAGTCACTGTCCATGGTTTATTGCTGAAATTATTATAATTAAAGTGTTAACAAATTCTCAGGTTTGATTTCAATGATTATCTTGGAAATCGTTTCTTTTTTTTCTTGAGATTTTTGGGTTTTGGTTCAGGTGAAGAAATAGGTTTTTGCACTGCATTACAGTTCAAGCAGAGAATTTTCAGATCTTCTTTTGCCAGGGATGGGTCTGAGATGTATTTTCCCCAAGAAGATGCAAATCCACCTCTTTGAATGCTATCAAATGAATCATCAACTGTATTTTTGAAGCCTAATGCCTTTTCATCTTTGAAACCGCAACTTGAGCATACTTTACCTCCCAAGATTTCAAACAATTTTTCTTTTAGTGTATTATAGAATTTTTCAGAGCCTCCAGAATAGAAACTTTCCATCTTTTTTAGAGATTTGAGCTTTTTTGGTTTGTCCCTAAAAGTTTCTCGTGGTTTTATACTACGATCATTTCTTGACCAATCATCTTCTTCATATTCTTCTTCTTTGAGCTTTGTTTTTGCAAAACATTCACTGCAATATACTGGTCTATCAAATTTTGGTTTGAAGGGAAGATCACAATCATCACCACAATTATCACATTTTGCAGAAAATCGTTCTGAACCTCTGTCATCTCTGGAATATCTTGAACCTCTGTCATCTCTGGAATATCTTGAACCTCTGTCATCTCTGGAATATCTTGAACCTCTGTCATCTCTGGAAT
>JACEMX010000151.1:0-8320 GCA_013867335.1 Candidatus Nitrosomaritimum aestuariumsis | reverse complement strand
TGAACCTCTGTCATCTCTGGAATATCTTGAACCTCTGTCATCTCTGGAATATCTTGAACCTCTGTCATCTCTGGAATATCTTGAACCTCTGTCATCTTGTGGTTTATTTTGTCTAAAACAATCATTGCAATAAACTGGTTTGTCAGTTGTTGGAACAAATGGAACTTGACATTCATTACCACAGTCAGCGCAGGTCACTGTTGTAGATTGACCTCCCCTATCACTTCGGGAGTTTCTAAATGATCTTGAAGTGCTATCACTACGATAATTTTGTGATTTGTCACCGAATTTTTTTTTGCCTGTCCTTATTTTATGGAATTCCAAGAGTCAATATTTGTTGAAACAATCGGATATAGATAGTTAGAGCTTTGTTTTGTGCCTAAATCAAATTAAACTAATGACTTGTCCATTTCAGCACTCATTATTTCTTGAACTTTAAGAAAATAGAGTTTTGTAGAGTATGGCATATCATCTAAATTCTCATCTACAACAATCATGAAATATCTAACTGCCCTTTTTGAAATATCAAGGTTGAATTTCATTGGAAGGATTGGGTCTTGATTTACTTTGATTTTATCCTGTAACCAGGGTGGAGCCATTTCTATGGTATCACGAATTATCTTATCATACCAATAAGCAAGATTCTCAGGGTGTAGTCCTTGCTGTAAATTTGACACATCATCGTCAAATTTTTTCATCATGCTTGGAATAATACGCATGAGTGAGAATCATAAAATTTTGTTTTATCATAACAACTCAAAGATCGACAATCTTCTAGTCAATTGATGACAAGTTTCCTTCCAGGTCTATTTCCTGATTTTTTATCCTAGTAGTAGAGATTCGTTGTCCATCTTTTGCCAATACCATGGGAACTACTACCACCTCTACTGGAGGTAGATTCTTTTGCTTTCGCAAGTCATTTAGGATTTGTCCTTGATTGGAGGTCTCATCACTTACAACTAGTGCTTCAACGTTTTTTTCTAAAACTGCCGGTCCAAAATCATTATCTAATTTACTAATTTGATATAGAGATTCGGGAAAGTTTTTTTCAATGATTTTTTCAAGTGTTTCCATTCTCTTTTCGAAATTATTTTGAAGTTTTTTTCCTTTTTTTGTAGCCATCTCATCGCTTGTCAAACCTATGATGACTTTAGAAGATATTGAAAAGGCCCCTGAAAGCAAAGTCAAATGGCCTTTATGGATAATATCAAATGTTCCCCCCATAGCCACCAAATCAAATTCTGCCATGATTTGTTTGGGAATTGTTTGAAAATAAATCTACTAGTTTTTTGATATGATTTGGGTGTAAATCCCTCGAAAATCAGCATGAACTTTTACAAATGAATATAATCCTATTTGGAATAGAAATAACATAAATTGTTCAAGAAAATCGCCGTTGCAGTAATTACACCTACCCACACGAAAAAGTCCTTTGAAATGGGAATGGGATTGGCCAAAAAACATGACGCTAATTTGTCTGTAATTGAATGTGTTTACAAAATTCCTCCAAAGTTCTATTTTTTTGAAACAAAATCAGACAAAAAAATTACAGAAACACAAATTACGAAAATCAAAGATGAGTTGAAGAAATGGAAGGAGTTGGCATTAAAAGAAGGTCTAAAAATTAATACAAAATTTGCTTTAACAGATTCAATTGCTCACTGGGTTATTGACTATGTCAAGGAACACAAAATTGATTTGCTAGTGGTTGATTATCCTAAGCTTTCAATGATTGAGGCCAATCATCATGACGATATTATTAACCAAATTCATCATAAAGCACATTGCCATATTCTAACCATGAAACACTAATTCAAAGCATAATAAAATATAATTTTAAATTCATGATTAAAATTTTATTTTAGAATTAGTTTGTTGCCTAACTAGTTTACAATAATTAAGACAATTGGGCCTTTCTGAGCTATTGGAATGTTACTTCGATCCCACACAAAAGTCTCAATAAAATAAACGCCACTGTTTTCCGGAATCCAATCAATTGCTATTGATTGAGACCCAGTTCCAATAAACCGCCCATCAAATTTTCCAAGAAATTCCACATATGGTTTATCACCGGATTCTTTTACTTGTGCATAGTATCTGTAAGGAGTTTCATTGGTTGCCTGGTCCGTTGAGAATTGAACCCATACATCACTTTGGATATTTACTGTAGAACCGACATTAATTTCAGCCAGTCTGTTACCCTCTGAATCCTTTAGAGAGGTATTAGAGATGGTGACTAGCCGTGTTAATTGTTCAGGCACATCTTCAGTTATGAAATTAGAATAAAATACATCAGACTGTGCAAAAATTTGAAAATTTACTGCTCTACTATCAATCGCTTCATTAAAATAAAAATCCACTTTATCATTGGCTGCAATATCCCCTATTGGTATTGAGGAGACCCCTACTAATCTAGGTGGAATAAATGAGTCATAAAATGCAATGTGAACCGAAGTGTCAGTTATTGGAGAACCGCCGTTGGTCAGAACTCCAGATATTTTGAGATTTTCATCTAAAACCACACTTGTGGATTCTACTTTCAATTGCTGAGATTTTGAAGAAGAAGGTGAAAAGCCTTCAAGGAAAATAGATACTTGAGTTATGTTTGGGTTAGGAGAACTTGATTTAATCACATATGGAGAGATTCCAGATTCAGGAATTAGCTCTAGAATTGTACTGCCTCTAACTGTTTCAATTGGCTCAAATCCAGTATCATCATAGAAATTTACTACTAATTGGACATTTGTGACTGAGGTAATTTTGTTTTTGTTTTCAACATTGCCTACTACTATTGTGTACCCCTCATCATCTTGGTAAACAAATGGAGTCTCGCTTGTCAATACAACAGAAAGAGTTGACAGGGTATCAGATTTTTGAGAAAAACCTGAAGAGACAGGAAATAGCATCAATATTAGAAATAGACCAAATAGAATTTTCTTCATGCAAATTGTTTTGAAATAATAAATTAATTTTAGAGCATATCATATAGTCAACAAGAAAGGTAACAAGGTTTAACCTAGTTTAGACTAAAAGAAGAATAAAAAGAGATTAAAAAGTAGAAAATTTCACTAGCTTCTCTTTGCAGTAATTGCAAGCCAGTAAATTAGACCTGGTGTTAAACCCACGATAAGTGGAATCCAAACGGGCCATCCGTCAACTGCTGATGCCATGTGATAAATCGAAAACTAATCCTATTTAAATCCATCCAGAGAGTCTGAATTTCATAATTGATCGGTAATGTAAGAAGTGGACTGGACGGGATTTGAACCCATGACCCCCCGCGTGCAAGGCGGGTATACTACCAGGCTATACTACCAGCCCACATGAAGGGTGGCTAGTCTGAGGATTTTAATTGTTGTCTTCTTGGCAAGAATTTTATTTGAAAAATATTTGTGATTTGTTATGGTATTGCTAGAATCTCAAGTTAAATTAAAAGCTGGAGATAGTGCTCCAGATTTTGAACTATTAGGCATTGATGATAAAAAACATCAGTTAGGTGAGTTTAAGGGAAAAGATGGAGTTTTGATTATTTTCATGTGTAATCATTGCCCATATGTAAAAGCAAAGTTTGATGCTTTCAATGAATTATACGAAAAATTTGGGGATAAAATTGCAATTATAGGAATCAATAGTAATGATTCTACTGATTATCCCGAAGATAGTTTTGAAAACATGAAAAAAACAGCTAAGGAAAAGGGATTAAAATTTGATTATTTAGTTGACGATACTCAGGAAATTGCAAAAAAATATGGGGCAATGTGTACTCCAGACCCATTTTTGTTCAATAAAGAAGGCAAATTGATTTTTCATGGAAGGATAGACAATGCCATGAAACCTGATGATACAGCTACGGAAAAAACAATGGCAATCAATATTGAGAAAATGTTGTCAAATGAGAAAATAGAAAAGGACTTTGATCCTTCTATCGGATGCTCAATCAAGTGGATAGAAAATTAAACTTAAATGACTCATGCCTAGAGGTTGCATGAGGGCTCGTAGCTCAGCTTGGCTGGAGCGTTCGACTGATAATCGAAAGGTCATGAGTTCGAATCTCATCGGGCCCACTTTTTTTACTTTGAATTTTCAAAAACAGTTTCTGACCATTGTATAGTATCTTCAAATCTATCTGTCTGCAAGTCACATGCAAGTTTTGCTTTTTTGTCCGATTTTCCACATAAAATTATGTTCATTCTTTTTCCAATCTTTTCCTTTATGGGCTTTATTGAATCTGCAAAGAAATTTAGTCGCTCTTTGGAATTTGAAAAAACTAGAACTATTAAAACTCCTGATTTTTGCTTCCAAATTTTATTTACCATTTTTTGAAAGTCCAGGTCAAAAAGAACGTTAATTGCAGATGACATATCACCTAAATGAAAAACGGTCCATTCCTTTGAATGAAAGGAAGCAGATGCTGCTTCAGATATCAAAGTACTTTCTGGATCTCCCGATAATACAATAATCTTCTTTTTTGAGTTTGGTTCTACAGGAATTTGATTAAGAATATGAAGTGAATCAGAGATAGTATTTCCAAGTAATTTTGCTTCAGACGTGCCTATTTTGCCCTCATCATAGAGGTCTTGGACTGATTCAATTGCAGGTATTATTACTTCAACTGCTAATTTGTAAACAGAGGCCTCGGAGTTGATGCAATTTTTAATTAAGGAAAAAACTTCACGATCCGACCCTTTGAGTAAAGAATCCTGATATTTTGATGAGACCTTAAAGTAATCATCAGGAAAGATAAAAGTTTCTTGCCCAGTTTCCAAAAACCAAAGTGTGGTGTTTCCAATAATTTTTTGTCGTAGAAATCCTTCTGCAGCTAAAACTTTGAGATATTTTGTCATTGTAATTCTATTGACATCTAGTTTTTTGGAAATTTCACTTCCAGACATTCCCATTTTGGAATCGCGTAATATTTCGACGAGTTGTTGTTTTAACTCATCAATCTGATATCCCTTTCCCATGATGATTTTTTATTCAGCTAATGTATAAAGACTAATTTCTCTTGATTTGTGGTTAAGTAGGTTTAAAATAAAACGTTATATAGATCGGTACCTTATTGTACGGTAAGAGGAAAGTAAATTGCCGAAAGCTGGATTCAAATCAATTACTGTTTCAGAAAACGTTTATGATAAATTCCAAGAAGTTTATCAAAAAAATAAATCAGATTTGGCGATGAAAGGCGTCAATAGTTTTTCGGGTTATGTAACTTACATGTTAGAAGAGATGATGCAAAAGGACAAGACTTTTGCAAGATATGCTCCAAAGATAGAAAAGATTTCTGTTGATGATGATAGAGTGATACTAAAAGATAATATCAAAAATAGAATTGCAGAAGTGGCAGTCCAAAAAGGTGAGTTATTCTGCCAACTTTGTGATGAAAAAGATTGTGTACATGTAGGTTTTGTATTTTCACTTCCAGATGTCTATGAAGTCCTCAATGCCAGAGGAATAAAAAATCCAAAATAGAGCAGTGGAGGAGGTGGGATTTGAACCCACGAACTCCTGAGAGACAGGATCACCCATTATTTTGATCTTAAGTCCTGCATGTCCAAAAGCATGAAATGCCTTCTTTGGCCAGGCTTGATTACTCCTCCAAAATGGTAGAAATGCCTGTGAAATTTAACAGTTTAGAGGTTTTTTCTCAAGAATGAAGAATTATAAGTATTTTCTACTGCGGGTTATCGTGCTTCGATAGCTCAGTCTGGTAGAGCGTTACATTGGTAATGTAAAGGTCGCGGGTTCAGATCCCGTTCGAAGCTTTAATAATTTTTAATCAAAAGTTCGAAATGACCAGTTCTCTTTTTTGAATTAGAGTTGATAGATCGATTGGCTTCAATTTTTTTGATTTTCCATTGTTTATCGGTGAACATTTCAGCAACCTCTTGGGAATCAGAATTTGATAGTAGGACCTTGCAACCTTTAGAATCTAAATCAAGACAGAGATTTGCAAGTCTTTTGAGATCGGTTATTGTAAAGGATTTATGGGTATAACTGGTGAAATTTGCCGTATCACTTACTGGTTGATATGGAGGATCAAAGTAAACAAGGTCTCCTTTTTTTGCATCATTCAAAACGGACTCAAAATCTCGACATTTTATAGATACTTTGCTTGATTGTAAAACATGGCTTACAGAACGTATGTTTTCCTCATTTACGATGTTCGGATTTGTGTATTTTCCAAGTGGAACGTTAAATTTGCCTTTACTATTTACACGGTATAGGCCATTAAAGCAAGTTCTATTAAGGAAAAGTAGTCGAGATGTTTTTTCTACAGCACTTCGAGGATTGCTTTCACGAATGGCGTAATAATACGACTTTGAGTCTTTTTGATAATTTTTGGAATGGTTCTTTAGAGAATGAATTAGATCATTTGCTTTATCTCGAATAGTAGTATAGGTTAGAACGAGATCAGAATTGAGGTCAGATACACCACATTTTTGTCCATTTCTCTCAGATAAAATATGAAACAGTAATGCCCCCCCTCCCAAAAAGGGCTCATAATAGGTACCCATTGATTTTGGTAAATTGTCATTTAAGATTGGAATTAGTTGTCGTTTTCCGCCTGCCCATTTAACAAATGGTTTTGGAATAGTTAGAAGTTGTTTGTATTGTTGCCTCACATGTAATAATCCCACTATTACATATCGTCAAATTAGGCAACAAAAGATCACAATATGTACAATATTTTTTAATCAAATTTTCAGAGGAGCTTAGAATACTCTAGGTTACAGCAATAAAATGAAAAGGAAAGGTTGGGTGTTTAGTCCCACTTTGACCATGCAGCCATCCACCTGTATGTCCAGGTATTTAGCTTACAACCAAGCGCTGCAAACGTTACTCCCAATACAGAACCTGCACCAGCACCTAGGGCAACTGGACTGTTATAGAACTTACCTACTTGCGGTTCTATAGGTGTCATGTATGGTGGTAATGTTGGTCTTGGATATTTGAAGGCCGTTTCTAGTGGGTCTGCCACTGTTATCAGGTTTATCATGTTGAACAATGGTAATGACATTCCTACCAATACTCCGCCCATCAGAATCAGTGAGTGTTTGTTCTTCTTTGTAGCCCAATATACAAGGTCAATCAACATTGCTGATGGTAACCATATTGGTGTGACAATGAAGTCATATGGATATCCGAGTGCAAACCATGCACCTTTTGCTACCCATGTGTAAACTGTCATGATGAGGCCGTAGTATGTTGCTGTTCCTGGAACGCCTGTAAATGTTAGGTAGTATGTTGCACCTACAACAAGCATCAACGTTTGAGATATAGAGAATACCGTAAACGATGTCCAAGCCCAGTCAGTATAGAAAATGTAGTCACCTGCGTTAATTGTTAACAGTGTTGAGTTAACTGCAACTACTACTATGAATAAGTAGTGAGTACATCGTCTTAACCAGACCATATTGTGTTGATTAAAACGTCACTATATAAAATTTTAGAGAATTATGAAGATCGTTAATTTTTGATTAAAAGGAAAATGAAAAAGAAGATTTCTGAAGGATTGACCTTCTAGAATCCGACAAACATTGAGATTAGTACAGTTCCTACTGCAGTTCCGCCTACTGTGGCTGCAACTACACCATTACTATTCTTATTGGAACCTTCTTGCATTACTTTGACACAGAAGATGTATCCAATTGCCTCAATAATTGTCAAAATTATGAACGCAAAGTGACCGCTGTTTGTTGGATATGCCCAAGGATAATAGAAGTATCCTGCTGCAGTTCCACCAAATGTTGCTGCCCATGCTGCTAAGTATGATGCTGTAATCATACCAGTCATGTTTTCGACGCGTTTACCTATCATTCGTTCTACGTCAGCACTGGATGATCCACCGCCACCGCCAGAACCGAATCCTTTAGGAAGAGTCATTCTGGAATTATAATATTCAGAATCCTTTTAAGTCTTTCTTAAACTAAATGCCTAGTACGATCTACGTCTTTGTAAAAATAAAATAGAAAAAAGGTGTGCTTTATGCACTTGTGTCTATGGGATTGATCTACTGTACAATTTGCCTTCTAAGGCCATCTTGTACATCTCTGCTACGTATGGATTCTCACCTGGAGTTTCTGCTCCTAGTTCAACAAGTCTTGCATATACTCTAACTACGTATGCTAAGGCTCCCATGAATGCTACTACAACACCCATGTTGAACATCCAGTGATTTGGTACCGCAAAGATTTCCTCTACAAACCAGAAATGCCACATCTCATTGACTCCAATTGTAAACATGGTTGCAAGGTAACCTAAGATGGTCATCTTTAATCCAGTGTTTATTGAGTTATTTGGACCTCTAAGAATAGGAATT
>JACEMX010000184.1 GCA_013867335.1 Candidatus Nitrosomaritimum aestuariumsis | reverse complement strand
GAAATTGGAAAGTTTGCTAAAGAAGAAAACCGCCAGATCACCATGAAAACCGCCAACCTATTTGCCCAAAAAGGCTGGCTTAGATTATACTTCCTAACAGCAAATAGCAAACCAGTCGCAGCTTACCTAGCTCTGGAATATGACAAAAAAATGTATGGCCACTTATGCGCTTTTGACACAGACTACAAACGATACGGCGTTGGAAACGTCCTACTCCTTAAAATATTCGAAAAATGTATCGAAAATGGTATAAAAGAATTTGATTTCATGCAAGGAGCAGAATCCTACAAGTTTGATTGGACCCAAAAATTTAGACAGAGCATGAACGTGAGATTTGTCAACAACAAATTATCATCAAAAGCGATAAATTTGCTGGTGAAAACCGCCACTTCAGCATACATCCTAGTTCAAAATGTTTTCCACAACGGTATTCTAACAAGAACCCAGTCTCTACTTCAAAGAAAAACTTAAGCTTTCACCATATTAGCAATTCCCAGCTGAAATAGCTTTGCTACAATCAATTTTTCAATCAAGTTCTCTTTTTGATTGCTACTCAATATTCTACTTTAGCAAAGCATAATTGACATGCCGTCTTTTGACTCTTAGCACCAAATTTAAGGATAATTGGTTTGAAAATGAACATCTCCACATTGGTTATTTCAGACATCGACCGTTTTGAGGAGATGAAAGAATTTTGGGACAAAAAAGTGGAGCCTCAAATAACTGATCCCTTCTTTTCCAGCTCAATGCTAATCGCACATTGGAGATTCGGTCAAGAAATGGAAGAGAATCCATTTCTAATCATTTTTTCAATCAAAGAAGAGATAATTGGCTTCTCAGCTTTTCTCAGCAAGAGCAGCTTTGGCTTTAGACAAGTGCACAACTT
>JACEMX010000014.1:10451-14808 GCA_013867335.1 Candidatus Nitrosomaritimum aestuariumsis | reverse complement strand
CCAAGAGAAGGAATGGATACTATAACTTTTGTTGCAGATACACCGGGTGTTTTCACATTTTATTGTGGTTTACCTTACAATCCCGATATGTTATATTGTGACCCAGATCATTACATGATGACAGGGACTTTGATTGTTTTAGAATAGGGCGCATCAAATCTAAAACAAAGATGGACCCATACCAAAAAGACGGTTTCTCTAATTGGATTAAGAGATTATCAAGCTAATTGTTAGAGGTTGCAATAGAGTTAGATTGGATTTCATTTAGTCAGACATTTTCAATGTGTTTTCAGCCATTCTGATAAAATCTTCTAATTTTGCGATCTCATGGGTAATTCTTAGAACTACTTGATTGTCCTTGTCACTTTTATTTTCTAAAAGAATATCTCGTTTTTTCAGAAGATCTTTTTGCCGCTCATTTGCGACGACCATTTCTTCCTTTAATTCTTGTTTAGAAGTTATTGTTACCACCAAAATATTGAGTAATTTTCATTATTAACATTCGTCTATCCTTTCATCAAAGGTAAAAATTTCTGGATCCTCAATGTTTAGGTGATAAAGAATAACCCTTCTAAAAGACACACTAAACCACATCACTTGCAATAATAACAAGTAACAACATAAATGGAATACCGAAAGCTAATCCGACTTTATTATTTCTCATACCCTTAGCTTCTCTTCTGCTATTTTAACAAGACGAATCAATGGTGTTTTTTGAAAATTTCCAACCGTTCTTATACTGAAGAAAAACCAATGAATCATGTCAGAAGACAGAAAAATGTACAAATGTACATGCGCAGATTGCGGCAAAGATTCTGAAGTTCCTTTTGAACCAAAAGAGGGAAGACCAGTATATTGCCGTGAATGTTTACCAAAACATCGTAGTAGAAGATTTTAAGCTAGTTTCGTTTAATTCGTTTTGAACTTAATTATCCCAGAGATATTCTGAAAACTTCTTTTTTTATTCCCAGACATTGACGACTAAAACCTGATACCCAGTTTAAATTAGCCATTAGAACTTACTTTGTATGTTAAACAATACTAAAGATATAATTTTCATCGGAAAAAAACCGTTGATGACATATGTTACCTCAGCGATAATTCAATTATCTGCAATGCCCACAATTACTTTAAAGGCAAGAGGTTTGAGCATTGGGCTAGCTGTAGATGTAGCTCAAATAATAAAACGAAAAACCAATGCATTTGAGATTGGGACAGTAAAAATTGATTCTGAATCCCTTGAATCTACAGATGGTAAAACAAGAAATGTCTCAACTATAGAAATTCCAATTAAAAGGACTTGGTAAGGTTCTTTGAATAAAAATAATCCAGGACCATTTTCATGGTAATATCTAACCCAGATTTTATTTGCTTGCGTTGTGGAAAAAATTCTTTGTTGGCTGACGATGTTACTGGAGAGCGATTTTGTTCAAAATGTGGATACGTTCTTTCGGAAAAATCCCAAGATCCTGGTGCGGAATGGAGGTCATTTAAAAAGGAGGGAGGTTCGGACCCAACTCGGACAGGAGCTCCCAGCTCACTTGCAATACATGATAGAGGCCTTGCAACGATAATCAACCCGTTTAACAAAGATGCTTCAGGAAAACCACTCTCCTCATCGATGAAAAGCACAATAGAGAGACTTCGGACATGGGATAGTAGAAGTCAAGTTCACAATACTGCAGATAGAAACCTACGAGAGGCTTTAAGTGAACTAAGCAAACTAAAAGATAAAATAAAAATTTCTCCAAATATTATGGAAAAAGCTGCGTACATCTACAGAAAAGGATTGGAGAAAAAACTTGTTCGTGGAAGATCAATTTCTGGAATGATTGCAGCATCTCTTTATGCTGCATGTAGAGAGGCGGAGACGCCAAGAACGTTAAATGATATTGCAAGTGCGGCAAACGTAAAAAGAAAAGACATTGCAAGATGTTACAGGCTTTTGTATCGAGAATTAGACTTGAAGATGCCAGTAGTTGATTCTATTCAGTGCATAGCACGGATTTCAAATAACTTAGAATTATCTGAAAAAACCAAAAGATTTGCAATTAAAGTTCTTCAAAAGGCTCAAGAAAATGAAGAGTCTGCAGGAAAATCCCCAATGGGTCTTGCTGCAACTGCATTATACTTGGCTTGTACTCAAACTGGCGTGCAAATCACCCAAAGAGATTTGGCAGAAGCTGCAGGAGTGACGGAAGTTACTATAAGAAATCGATACAAGGGATTAAAACATATCAAATTATAATAGAACAAGTTTTAATTTTTTATGATTCATAAAATACAATATTTTGAAGCAGAGCAAATACCTCAAGGAGAATATCTTCAAGAAGTAGTTAATGCATTTCTTGCTGAAAAAGGTGAGAATGTTATTGCTGTTCATCCAGTTTTAGGAAAGTCAGTGCTGGTTCACTACAAAGAATAGATAGAAACTTCAACAACATACAAGAACTTAATACAATGCCAAAGTAATCTGTAATCAGTGATTTTTTTGGTTAAAACAGATGTGATCCAAGCAAAAATTATCTTGGACAGTGTGTATCATTTCTAACAGCGAATTCTCTCAAAATGTATCCGAAATTGACAAACTTTTGCAGCAAAATGTTGGAAAAGAGGTTCTAATCAGGCTGAAAAGTAACATAACAGCCAAAGGAAAATTGAAAAATTTTGATCAGCACCTGAACTTATCTCTCAAAGATGGCAATGTAAAATCAGAAGAGAAAACAGAGTTATTTGATAGTATGCTATTACGTGGAAGTGATATTTTGATGGTTTCCTTATCAAACAATGATCATTCAAAACTGAAACACTGATTCTCCCTTAATGACCCGAACCATATTATAATCGCAAAACAGGCAATATTATGATACAAAAAAGAGAATTCAGCAATATTCACAAACAAATAGTTTTATCAAATCAAAAGCACAAATGTAAAAAATGTGGGATAAAATTCAATGTTGCCCATCTTCCTAATTTTGGATATACTGATGGAAATGTTGCAAACAACACAATGTCAAATCTAAAAGTTTTATGTCTAGAGTGCACAGAAAAAGGAAAGAAGTCATGAACTACATATGTCCAAAATGCAAATTTCAATGGCATGGCGATATGGATTCATTTGGTAAAGTTCTCATACATGAAAAGACTCACAAAAAGAAAGGAATGAACTAGTGCTTATCTGCAACAAGTGTTACAATGAGCATCATGATCAGTGTATGGGAAAAGCAGGTATGTTTGCATGTGGATGTAGATGTCTCAAAGAGGAAAAATAAGAGAAATCTTAGAAAAAATCTAAATCAATATTTGAAAACCAAAGAAAATTTTTTTTGGGAATAAATAACACCGAACTATCTCAGATTTCTTATTTTTTCTTCAAACAGGTCAATCATCTCATTGATTATGAAGTCCCCATCGTGTACCGTAGTTGTTCCAATAATTTTCTTCATTCTGTTCATTGTTTCACTTGTAATTTGTAATTGAACCATACAATATGATACCCTAATGGATATTTAAAGACGGGGAAAAGCTTTGAAAAAATGTTTTTCCAAACCCTTAAGTCTCCTAACTATCTGGAAAGGCATGAACTGTCATCAAAAAAGTGAAGCTCATCTTTGGAGATATTCCAAGACCAATAAAACACGCAGATGTTTAAAGTGTAAATCTCTCATCCCACTTACCAAAGAAGAATTTACCCTAAAGTGGAGTATGCACAACACACAAGTCGAATAGACTTTTTCTTTTTTATTTTAATTCAATCCATATCTAATTTTATTTCCGACGGATCTAATGAATCACTGGCAGCCCAAATTTTCATGCCAAATAACTTCATGGAACCAAACTAAATTGACAAACCCTTCACTTGGAACTTTTGTGTAAAATCAAATTCAAATTAATTTAATGAAGTCTTTTTCATGCATACAATGGTTTTAGATCTTTGTGTGAGTATGAGAAAGTTTTGAAATCATTGTCAATAAACAGCTGCACATAAGGGGCATTTTTCCAAATGACCATTTTTCATTAAAGGAATTATCAAATGATCGTTTGAACATTTGGGGCATTCTGTAAACCCTCTCATGATTTTTTTATCATTTTGTATTATTTAGAATCATGTCAGTTTTAGCTTTTTCAGACTAAATTCAAGTATAGAAAACAAGATAAGAAAAGAAGACAATGTAAAAATTTACGAGACGGTTTTTCAAAGAATGTTTAGCTTAGCACAGTCCTTTTTTCTTTTGTCCTGAGTTACACTTTTTTGATTCTTCATTAATTCCATGCCCTTTATCGTTGGAGGCTTTATCGTTGGAGGCTTTATCGTTGGAGGCTTTATCGTTGGAGGCTTTATCGTTGGAGGCTTTAT
>JACEMX010000014.1:0-10351 GCA_013867335.1 Candidatus Nitrosomaritimum aestuariumsis | reverse complement strand
ATCGTTGGAGGCTTTATCGTTGGAGGCTTTATCGTTGGAGGCTTTATCGTTGGAGGCTTTATCGTTGGAGGCTTTATCGTTGGAGGCTTTATTGTCAGTATCCTCATCATACGAATTTTTTGGATGTGGTGAAGGAGGACCAAAAAAGGAATCAAATCCAGAAAACATATCTGACTTGCCATTGTTTTCAATTTCAGAAATATGAGGAGGAGAATTTGATTTTGATGATGATGGATTGTTGTTTTCATTGGAATCCATATTGTTGTTTGTAAAAATATCAAATACATAATCTAAGGTTGCAAAAAGGAAAAATTTTTTTTCAGTTGGTACTATTGAGGTAATTGTGTTTGTATCTCCAGCATTTGCATTTAAATCTCCAAATGCCAATCCTGAATTCTTAGTGCCCAAAGTGTTTTCAGATGGATTTGTATTTTGATTTTTATTCACATCCTCATTGCTAGATCCTGGTACTCCAAGTGCAATAACTGGACTAGTAAAATGATTGTAGCCATCAGTTAGAACCCTACACTTGGCAAATTGAGAAAATAAGGAATATGGAATGTCTTCAGATATTATTATTTGAGTTTCAGAATCGGCTTTACCATTTTCATCAGCCCTATAGGGTACATCGGTTTCTCCTGCCCAGTGACCAAGGTCAAAATGCCCCTTAGTTTCAGGAACAAGACCATTTACTTTAATCCTCCAATGCAGATTTTCTTCTTCATCCTGTTCCAAATAACAAAATCCAGTTATTTCTTGTCCTGGAAACTGTTCTAATTGTTGGACCAGAATTATTTTTTCTGAGGAAGTAGCATATGCAAGATTTGATTGTATGATTGTAGATACGCCAAAAAGGAATACCGCTACAACCACAGCAATGGCTGTTATTGGTTTCAATGGATAAATTAGCAATATTTAGTTGTTAAACCAGTGTCTGTCTTCTCTGTTTCTGACAAATATGACAGGCACCAAAATTAGTCAAGGTGGAAAGTTTTTTTCAGAGAGAAAATTCTTTTAATTTCCCAAGAATGGGAATTGTTCAATTTATTTATTATTATCATATTTTACTAAAGAAACAATGCATGAAAATAAGGAAGAAAACATAATAGTTTCCCTTCCAGGAGAATTTATTCATCGCATAGAGCAAGATCTAAATAAAATAACTAGTAGTATTCCAGATATTTTATCCTCTCATTATGAATTTCTAAAGGATGAATGGAATTACTCAAATGCATTTGAATTTCTTGTTGGAATGATGGTTGGAAATTGTCAATTTAGTTACATTCAAGCATTTGATCAAATATATGAAAAGATGCCAACTGGCGACCAGACAGAAGAGATTCATAATATGATTTCAAGACGAAAAGTGGATTTTGAACAAGGAGTATCAGCATTTTTAGAAGAAAACAACATAAAGTAAACAAACCAATATTTTCAAAAAATTAGTTGAACATATTAAAGATCAAATAGTTTGATTCTAAATAATTAGAATTAGCAACCGTTTTAATTACAGATATCATTTCAATAAGTTATGAGCCAGCATCCAAACGAAACCAAAGTTTTTAATAAAAAATGTGATTTGCTTTTAAAAGAACCTCATGTGCGTTTTGTCGGAGTGATAAACAACATGGGAAGACAGATAGCTGGAGGATATAAAAAAACAATAACACCTTTAGTCGATGAAGAAGACCACAAGATAAGCTTGGAGCATGCCTTGGAAATAATGATAACCAAGGACCTAGATGATTCTCTGGGCTCAATAGACAGCATAGTTACACGAAGAAAAAAAGTGACAATGATTACCATCCCTATGGAAAAATTTTCTCTCTTGATATCCACAGAAAGAAAGGCCGATGCAGAAAAAGTAATCAAAAAAGCATCCAAATTATTTGATTTAGAATAATCCCCAAGCCAACGAATCAAGCCTGATTTGCAATTTAATAAGCAGTGAAAATACAAGACAAAAAGTGCACCAAACAGAGGCAAGACGTATTCTAAAAGATGCCCCAATAATGTGGAGGAGGATTAACTCAATAGGCGTAATTCTTGATTGTAATTCCACATATGCTGCAAAACTAGGTTACGCAAAATCCGAGATTATTGGAAGACCCATTTTTGAACATGTTCCAAAAGAATCATGGACAGAGATGAACGAGTCACTACAAAAATGGTTTGAAACAGGCGAAGTATCCCACAGAAAAATTACATTCAAAAAACAAGATGGCAACACATTCCCTGCTCTGTTGCATGCTGCAAGCTTGTATGATGATGAAAAAAATTTGATTGGAAGTAATACGGTTATTTTTGATTTAACAGAGATGGATGATGCAAGGATAAAGCAGTTTCAAGAATTTTTCCAACAAGCAGAATCAAGACTAGACGAAATAGCCAAAGATTACTCAAGTCTTGATGAAAATGAAAAATCAGAGTATGACGGATTAAAGAAAATGTTTGATTTGTTGTCATCAACTGATCTTAAGGAATTAAAACGTAGTTCTACAGATTAACTGTTATTTCCCTTTATCGATTTTTGAATTTCTTGAAAAGCAGTTTGAACTTCAGTTACTGCAGCTCCGTCTTCAAGAGTGCTAACATCTCCGATTGTTTCATTATTTGCAATAGCTTTGAGCAGACGTCTCATTATTTTTCCACTGCGAGTTTTAGGTAATTTGGAGACAAAATAGATTTGTTGAGGGGTTGCAATAGGTCCTATATCATTTCGAATTTTTTCTAAAAGTTCTTTTTCCAATGTAGAAGAATCTTTTTTACAGTTTTCATTTAGAACAGCAAATGCGATTATTACCTCACCTTTAACCTCATCTGGAATGCCACATACTGCAGACTCTGCAATATCCTCATGAGAGACAATACAACTCTCAAGCTCTGCAGTACCTATTCTGTGGCCTGCAACTTTTAGAACATCATCTGCACGCCCTAAAAGCCAAAAATATCCATCTTCATCGATTTTGGCAAAATCTCCTGAATAGTAAGTGGATTCAAATTTTGACCAGTAGGCAGTTTTGTATTTTTCATCATCCCTCCACAAAGTCTGAAGCATTCCTGGCCACGGATTTTGGATGATAAGATATCCCTTTGTGTTTGCAGGTACGTCATTTCCTTGTTCATCTACTACAGAGAGTTTAACGCCTGGAATAGGTCTTGTTCCAGATCCTGGTTTTAGAGGAATTGTTTCAATTCCAGGGAGAGCAGAGATCATCATTCCTCCAGTTTCTGTCTGCCACCATGTATCGATTATGGGGCATTTTTCCTTTCCAATCGTTTTGAAATACCATCTCCACACTTCAGGATTTATTGGTTCACCGACTGTCCCAAGTAATCTGATAGTTGATAAGTCAAAAGAATTTGGAAGTTCGTCGCCAAACTTCATAAACATTCTCAAGGCAGTAGGGGTAGTGTAAAAAATGGTTGCCTTGTATTTCTGAATCAAATCCCACATTCTAGAGGGATTTGGATAATCAGGTGCACCCTCATAGATAATTTCAGTAGCCCCATGTAAAAGAGGTCCATAAACCACATAGCTGTGACCAGTCACCCACCCAATATCTGCAGTACAAAAAAAGACATCAGAATCTTTAATGTCAAAAGCCCAACCAAAAGTTGAATGAATGTGTGTAAGATAACCACCAGTTCCATGCAAAACTCCTTTTGGTTTTCCAGTTGTTCCAGATGTGTACAGGATGAAAAGAGGATGGGTACTGTCAAGTTTTTCTGCATCACATTGGTCTGATGCATTTTGCATCAATTCATTCCAAAGTTTGTCTTTTGGGTTTAGGTCAATTTCTTGTTTTGTTCTTTCAAGAACAATAACATTTTTCACAAAATCAAAGTTCTCTATTGCCTCATCAACTATTGGTTTTAGTTTAACTATTTTTCCTCGTCTATATCCACCATCAGAAGTAATCACGATTTTAGATTTAGAGTCATCAATTCTTTCTCGTAATGATGATGCACTGAAACCAGAAAAGACAACTGTATGAGTAGCACCAATTCTAGAGCATGCAAGCATCGAAATTGGTAATTCTGGAACCATTGGAAGATAAATTGTGACCCTATCTCCTTTTACCACTCCTAGAGATTTTAAAACATTAGAAAATTTTTGAACTTCAACCCATAAATCATGATATGTAAGAATTTTTGACTCACCTGATTCGGCCTCCCAAATTATAGCAGGTTTTTCTTTTCTATTATTTTGATGAACATCCAATGCATTGTAAGAGGCATTGATCAATCCACCTTCAAACCATTTTGCGAAGGGGGGATTCCAATCCAGTGTTTTAGTCCAAGGTTCAAACCAAGATAGTCTCTTTGCTTGATCATCCCAAAAACTAACAGAATCAGATTTTGATCGCTGTCTTATTTGTGGATCATCGTTTCCAAGCCCAATATGAAAAGCCTCGGACATTGTAATAGTAAATGCAAATGATGTTTCTAAATGTTAGTCTAATTTATCAAATAATATGGAAAATTAGTTAAATTAGAAGAATCTAATGATCTCCATGGCAAAAAGTATTAGCTGTGCTGACGCCGGAGCAGATTGTAGTTGGTCTGCATCTGCTGAAACAGAAGAGGAGTTGATGGAAAAGGTTGCAGTACACGTCAAAGAGGAACACAAAGAACTAGAAGTGACTCCAGAACTTGTTGAAAAAGTAAAATCACTCATCAAAGAAGTTTAATTTTTTATCTCTAACTTTTTTTTGAGATGCCCCCTCAAAAGTGGAGGCACCGAAATATGTTAACTAGTTTATGTGAGCTTTGCTTCCAGCTAACACCGTGAGATGTCTCTGACTCAATGATTGCACAAGGTAAAAACAATATTAAAAAACCTAGGACAAACAAGAAGCACTGTTAACTAAACTCTTTTTGTTCTAGTCACAGACGTTGCTTTTGAGTGTAATTCTTAGCTATTTTTGTTGTGATCGCCAAAAATTTTGACTAGTGGAACTTATGCCAAACAGAAAAAAATTGAGGGTATGGAATTTGAAGAAAAAGAAGAAAAAATTGCCGAGATTTTCTTAAGAACCTTCGATGAAAAAAGTCCACTAGATTATGATATTCTGGATTCGATGTTCAAAGAATCAAATAATCCCTCTCAGTTAGTAGAGAAATAAATTTTGGATTTAATTCAAAAATCAGACGGACCTAAAGTGGAATAGATTTTGATTTTGACCAAAGTAGGTCAAACAATAATTTTTTGGAGTAAATCATTGCTTCAGAATTTGTCCACATTGCGGTGATGTTTTCTTTTCCGGATTCTGAATTTTTCATAAAGAATAGTACTTCCTCATTGTCTTTAATTACAAAACAGATGTTTCCTTTTGCAGAAGAAGGAATCTTTTTTACATTTGTTCTGTCAATCTCATCGAAGACATAGAGGGTTCTATCCGAAGAGTTTGTGAGAATTTGTAAATCTAATTCAGATTTATCTAGAGGCTCCAAAAAGTTTGCATGGTAGAATTTTAAAAAGTCCTTTTCCCCACCGATGATTTGAAAGTCTTTTTTGGTGTTGATTATCATATCATTAATCTTACCATAAATCTGGTTTTCTCCCTGAAGCATTTGGAATTTATCCTCTTTTGCAGCTTCTGGTTCATTATGGAAGTTCGGAATAGATTCCCATATTTTGGTTAATTCTTGCTCTTGGTTTTCAAGCTTCTTTACACGTTCCTTTTCTGTATTTAGCATTGATTTTATGGCATTAGATAAGGGCAAGGCTGCAAATTTGATTGGGTGTTGGAATGTTGCAGATACCACTCCTTTGTTTTGAAGGGTTGTAAGAAGATGATATGTTTCAGTACGCGGTAGTTTTAATGCACGACATACTTCAGGAGCGGTTTTAGAACCATATTTTCCTAAAAAGATGTAAACCTTACACTGGTTAGCAGTTAAACCAAATTTAGAAAATTGAGATTGTAATTGGTCGAGGGATTGCTTGTGTTCATACGAACTTGAATCCGGGTCGTTTTCGAATATTGTTGTTTGTGTTGTTTCAGCCATTTTTTCTCTGAGGATAGTCTGATCGAGTGGTACGATTTATGGTGATCAAGTCAAATTGATCTGATCGATCTGATCGTATTATTGATCAATTTGTTCGTAGAATTGAAAATACTGATCAAAAGTAAGAAATTTTGTGCCTAGAAAAATTGAATTTTTACTATAAAATGCAGTTTTTGTCCAAATTTGGGTCAGATTAATTGATCCTAAATTAGGAAAAATTTATCAAAAATTAGTAATTTTTTGAAGGTTACACCATTGTTTGGTTTTGAGAGAATGGAAAATCAATTAAAAATGCATGAAGTTATCTATAACAAAATTAAAAAAAATCAAAAAAAATTATTGTGCTTCCATTCTGGCAAGCCAATCGTTGTCGTCGGGTTTGTCTGTAGATGTTTCTGGTGTCACCTGTTGGGGTGGTTCTGGAATTGTTGTTGCAGCTTCAATTTCTATTGGAGCTTCTGGTATTGGTGGTAATGCCTCTTCTTCACTTGTTGGGTTAAAAGTAGAGGTGATTGGCTCGTTTATTGGTGCCTCTGGAAGTCTGGTCTGAACGTTTGGTTCTGGTTCAGAATTGTCCAGATATGTTACGGCTGAATCCTGTAAATGTTGTTGTGAAGGGACAGTTGCTGCTTCTGCTTCAACATTGAGGTCTGCTATTCTCTTTTGTACATTTGAGATTTCTGCGGTCTCGTGAGTAATGTGTTCAATTAGCTGGGTTGAACAGGATTTCACGGTTTCAAATGTTCCAACAGATATTTCATCGCTCTTATGTTGTAGTTTTGCATCAAATACCAACATTTTTGCGGATTTAAGTTGTTCATCTAACTCTGCTAGTCTCTGATCTAGTTTTGCTTTGATTTGACTTTCAGTTTCTTCAAGTGATACAAGTTTTGACTTGTATTTTTCATGAATGATTTCTGCATCTTCTTTCATGTCATCGTTGTCAGAAACAATATCAATCAAAGCTTTGAGACGACGTAAAGTTAGTTGTTTTTCACGAATTAGTCTTTGAGAATCTAATCTCCATTTTGGAATGAATATAACAACATCGCCTTGAACTACAAGTTGCTCAAATTGGATTTGCTGTAATCCTTGAGAACCGCAATCCACACCCACTGTTTGGATGCTTCCGTCGATGTCTGTAATTGTTCCAATGACTTTACCCATGAATGTACCGTACATGTCTTTGACGTTTTTACCGATTATCTCGATATCGTCTTGGGGCATGATTAAGATCGACTATAACATATAACCTACAAAGTGTTAGGAAGGTTTTCCGATTTGGTAAGATTTTTTTTACTAACTCAAATTCAGATTTGTCTTAGAAATTTTAAAATTAAGAGTATCAAAAGATTACACATGATCCAAAAGGAGGAAATGGAACAAATTTTGAGTTTCGTTTCAAAAAGATGGTTAGAAATTTCCAAGGATCCTGATAATAGAGCCATGCAAACATTGCCCAGTAATTTTTGGATGAATTCTGTTGGAGGTAAAGCTGGTAAAGGAAGATGGGTCACAATGTTGATGTACACTGAAAACGAAACAGATGCAGATGTTTTCAAAGATGTTTTGTTAAAATGGCAATCAAAGGGAATGCAAGGAAATCAATCACCCGATCTAATTCAAATCGGCAAAAAGAAATAGACTATTAATAATTGGTATACATCACAACTTTGTTGTCAGAGTTCTCATCTAAAGAAAAAAAAATTCTATCAAATCACTTTTCAAATTCTGATGGTAGTGTATTTGCAATAATTACACCAAGACAAGTCGATCGCGGAGCTTTGATGTCAAGATATAGTAGAACAGACAAAAGCATGAGAAGGATATTTTTAGATGAATTTTTAAAAAATAAAAATCGAGGAGAGGAATTTTACAACAGAGTACTCCTGGAATATGGAGATGATTCAGTAGCAGAACTTGGTGAAGCCCAAATTGCAATAGAGGGACTTTCAAACATTGCTGTTAAAAAAATTGAAGATAGAAGAATAGGACTATCATATCTTGAAAAATCATCAAGGTATGTAGCATGGAATAAAAAAATCAAAGGAGAATACAGATTTTATCGAGATCCTGTTTTGATGAAATCAAAATTTGCAGATGTGTTTTTAGATTCTTGTAATTTTTCGTTTGATGTATATTCTAAAAATATTGAACCTATGATAAAATATGTTCGAGAAAAATATCCAATTGAAAAATATTCTTTTAAGGATTCAAAAGATGGAAAGGAAAAACCATTTTCAAAATTAAGAGAAGAACAGGATATAAAATCAGCAAATATGATTTACCGTGGTTCGACTAAAGCAAAGGCATTAGACATTCTAAGAGGATTACTTCCAGCCTCCACTCTCACAAATGTAGGCATAACAGGGAATGGACGCGCATTTGAATATCTATTGACAGTCTTATCAGCCTCAGAACTCCAAGAAGAGCAAGAATTAGCCTCAAAAATCAAAAAAGAATTAGACACGACAATCAAGTCATTTGTACGAAGGTCTGATGACAAGTATGGAAAGGCTTTTCAAAGTTATCTAAGAGAACTCAAAAGAACATCTAAAAAAATTGCAAAAGAAATCAAACCAAAAAGTTCAAACGGAGTTCGAACAAAGTTGGTAGATTGGGAATCAGAAAAAAACTCAATTGATAAAATTATAACCAGTATAATTTACGAGCAATCTCCAAGTACTTCTTATCCTGAAATTCTTAATCAAGTGAAAAAATTCTCTAACCAAAAGAAAATCAAAATCATAAATCAATTTACAAAGTTGCGAAAAAATAGGAGACATAGACCAAGTCGAGCCTTTGAGAGCACATACTATACTTTTGATTTATTAAATAATTTTGGAATGTTCCGAGATTTCCACAGACATAGAGCGTTGACACTTGAAAGACAATTACTAACAACTGATCATGGTTACAATACTCCAGATGAAATCAAAATACTAGGAATCGACAAAGAATACAAAGAATGTATGGATAAAACAAAAGAGTCCTTTGATAAAATTAGAAAGAAACTCCCAGAGCAAGGACAGTACGTTGTTAATTTTGCATACAACTATCCATATTTTATGAAATTTAATCTCAGAGAGGCATGTCACTTGATTGAATTAAGAACCGTCCCACAAGGACACATAGATTACAGACGAGTAGCACAGCAAATGTACAACCAAATCAACAAAGTTCATCCCAATTTGAGTAAAATAATGAAGTTTGTGGATTTGAAAGAATATGATTTAGAAAGATTTGAATCTGAAAAAAGAACAGAAGAAAAAAGAAAGAAACTAAAATAGAAAATATACTAATAGTGTCTCTAACAAAATAAATCGTGACAGAAAAAATTAAAAAAACCAAGGAGCAGTGGAAGGAAGAACTCACTCCAGAGCAATTTGAAATTTGTATCAATAAAGGAACAGAACCTCCCTTTTCAGGCAAATATTGTGATAGTAAGGAAAAAGGAATTTACAAGTGTACATGTTGCGGCGAGCCATTATTTAATTCAGATACAAAATTTGATTCAGGATCTGGCTGGCCTAGTTTTTGGGACCCTGTCTCAGAGCAAAAAATAGAATATGTTTCTGACACTTCTTTTGGAATGGTTCGTACTGAAGTTAATTGTAACAAATGTGGAGCTCATCTTGGACATGTCTTCGATGATGGACCAAAGCCTACCAACTTGAGATACTGCATAAACTCTGTATCATTATCATTAGAAAAAGATTAAAAGTAAATTTTTGTGCGAGATTCTAAAGTCATCCCACTAATATTCACAAATTATTAATAAAACACTGTCAATGGTAAGAAAATCAAAGACATGAATAAAACACACAATAGTACCAAAATTAAAGGAAAAGAGGAATTTTGAGAATAATACTTTGTGGATTTGGAGTTGTAGGTCAGAGTTTAGTTAAGCTTTTTGATTCACGATCTGAAGACCTGTATGCAAAATACGGATTAAAACCAAGAGTAGTAGGTGTTTTTGATAGTAAAGGAAGTGCAGTGGATTCTTCTGGACTTGATCTTGAAAAACTCGTCGAAACCAAAAAGAATCACGGTAGTGTAAAAAATTATTCGACTACAAAAAACAAAATGTCTGGAATAGACATGATTAAGAATTTAGAAGCAGATGTATTAATTGAAACTACTGCAAGTAATTACAAGGATGCCGAACCTGGCATGACTCACATCACAATGGCCATGAAAAAGGGAATGCATGTAATTTCAGTTAACAAAGGCCCATTGGCTCTTGCTTTTCCGTCCTTGTTAGAACTTGCCACATACAATCAAGTATTGCTAAAATTTAGTGGAACTGTTGGGGGAGGAACACCAATTTTAGATT
>JACEMX010000167.1 GCA_013867335.1 Candidatus Nitrosomaritimum aestuariumsis | reverse complement strand
ACTCCTATAATTAATGCAGGACCCCCCGGCCTGACAACCATGACTTCTCCTTTTTTGTGTATATCTCTCACCGATAGATTTTTTCTATTCAAATATTTGATTAAAGGAGGCATCGTAAGGTAAACTGCAAAAAATGCAATTAAGCAGGAAATAATTGCAGGTATAATTAATTCAGTCAATATCTCACTTTTTTTAATTCTGACTTTATGTTATTTGCAAGGGTTAAACCAATTTTATCAATCTCCGCTAATTTGTTTACTGGAATCTTTGTCAAATCATCAAGAGTTCTTATTCTATTTTTAAATAGAATTCTTGCACGCACTCTGCCAATTCCCTTTACCTTTACCAGATCTAATAGTTCCTCTCTTATTCCATAGATAATTCTACGTCTAAGATTTTCTAATTCTTCAAGTAAATCTGCTCTTTCAACGTGTTTGGCAATTTCTCTTAGGCAGTAAGTTAGCCAATTTGCAGTCTCGACCATTCTATGCATATCACCAGATTCTATTCCTAGACTATCTGAGAGAGATGCCTCGGAGGACTCTGTTATCCACGACTGTATGGCAAGAAGACTTCTTGTACAGTCATACTCAGAAATTGGTTCTAACAACTCTGAAGTGTGATTTTCAATCATTAAACTAGCTGTTTCAAAATCTTTGTTTCTGAGTCCAAATTTAGGGAAAAATTCCTCAGAGTTTGTAATCACATGTAAAAATCCAAAAGTATGTTTTTTCTTTTTTGAGACATTTTCTAAAGAATCTCTAAAATGGGTTGCAGTTAGTGGATCGATATACAACATTGAAGTTTTTTTTCCAAATTCTGTTGCAGCATATCTTTCTCCTTTTTTTATAATCAAATATTCACTTGAGAGAAATCGTAACGCAATATCTATT
>JACEMX010000092.1 GCA_013867335.1 Candidatus Nitrosomaritimum aestuariumsis | reverse complement strand
CTGTCCTTAATTTTGATGAAGTTTCACTCAATGAACTTTTTGAAATTGATTATAAAATAAACTTTTGAAAAATAACCTTTCAGAAAGATTACATCATGCCGGGCATTCCACCCATTCCAGGCATACCGCCCATGCCTCCCATGTCAGGCATTCCACCCATTCCAGGCATGCCTCCTTCTGCACCTGGAGGAGGTCCGGCAGATTTCTGAGTGGCAATAACATCATCAATTCTAAGTATCATACATGCTACTTCAGCTGCTGCTGATACGATTTGTAATTTTACTGCTAATGGTTCAATAATATCACTTGATTTCATGTTTGCAATTTTGCCTTTCATTACATCAATTCCAGTCCACTTTTCTCCTTTGGATTGTTTTGCTCTCAAAACAGTCAAAGTATCGATTGGATCCATTCCTGCATTCTCTGATAATGTTAATGGGATTGTTTCTAAAGCGTCTGCAAATTTCTCTGCTGCTAGTTGTTCTCTTCCTTCAAGTGATTTTGCCCAGTTTCTTAATTTTGTTGCAGCATAAGTTTCTGGAGCACCTCCACCAGCAACAATCAAGGGATTTTCAATTACATCCTTTACTACCATTAATGCATCATGAACAGAACGTTCAACTTCATCTACTACTCTTTGTGATCCACCACGTAGAAGTAGTGTTACAGATTTTGGATGTTTACAGCCTTCAATGAATACCCATTTGTCTTCTTCAATCTTTCTTTCTTCAACTATTTCTGCACTTCCTAGGTCTTTTTCGAAAAGATCATCAAGGTTAGTTACAATTCTAGCACCAGTTGCCTTGGCTAGTTTGGTAAGATCACTTTCTTTAATTCTTCTAACTGCAATAATTCCTGCCTTTGCAAGATAATGTTGAGCCATATCATCAATTCCTTT
>JACEMX010000114.1 GCA_013867335.1 Candidatus Nitrosomaritimum aestuariumsis | reverse complement strand
GAAAAAGACAAAGAGAGACTCGAAACTGAACTTAAGGATATTGTTTTAAATAACATAAAAGAAAAGATGGATGAAATGCTTGATTCAGATAAAACATTTTCGAAATATCTAAAAAAGCTACAAACAAAAGATATTGATCCCTTTGAAGCAGCAGATAAAATTACAAAATCTCTAATAAAGTGAAAAAAATGGCAACAAAAAAATCAAAATCAAAAGAACCAGAAAAAAAAATATTCACAGATTCAAATTTCCCTGTAAAACGTATCTATCAAAAATCATCCAAAAAACGAACAACTGAAGATGCCGGTAAATTCCCCTTCACACGTGGGATTCATCCTGGAATGTATAGGGATAGATTTTGGACCATGCGTCAGTATTCTGGATTTGGAGATGCAAAGCTAACCAATGAAAGATTCAAGTTCATGCTCGAAAAGGGTCAAACAGGTCTTAGTATGGCCTTTGATCTTCCAACACAAATTGGCTATGATCCTGATTCTCCACAAGCAGAAGGCGAGGTAGGAAAAGTCGGGGTTTCAATTGCATCTCTAAAAGACATGATGACTGCATTTGATGGTATTCCATTAGGTAAAGTCAGTTCTTCTATGACCATAAACTCAACTGCATCAACTTTACTTGCATACTATATTGCAGTAGGAGAGTCTCAGGGATTCACAAGTGAGCAGTTACGTGGTACTACTCAAAATGATATTCTTAAGGAATACATTGCTCGCAATACTTACATCTATCCTCCTCAACCATCCATGAGATTAATTGGTGACATGATTGGATATTGTGCAGAAAAAGTTCCTTCTTGGTATCCTGTTTCAATTTCAGGGTATCATATGAGAGAAGCAGGATGTACTGCTACCCAAGAAGTTGCCTTTACACTTGCAAATGCTATTGCGTATATTCAA
>JACEMX010000037.1:10659-14838 GCA_013867335.1 Candidatus Nitrosomaritimum aestuariumsis | reverse complement strand
TTTCTCATTAACGCTTAACGTATATAAGAGCAGGTTCAAAATCGTGTTCTGTAGATGGCCTATTCAAAAATATTGAGGAGATTAAGGGAAGAGAAGACCAATTATAAAAAACGTGGAACCATGTTGATGGGAAAACGTGAATTCATTACAGTTACCATTTCCAATGAAAATACTCAGGTTCAAATTTTAAAGCCCGAAATGACTGGTGATAAAGTAGTTGCATCAGCCCATTCTAGATATTTGCTTGAAAAAGGATGGAAAGGTTCAAGAAAAAGCGTTCCAGCAGCTTATCTTACTGGTTACATAGCAGGAAAGAAAGCTATAGGTAAAGGATCCCAAGGTGCTATTTTGTATACTGGGACAAGAAAATACACTCAAAGGATGGCCGCAGCTCTAAAAGGAGTAATTGATGCTGGATTAGATGTTCCTGCAAACTCTGAGACTTTTCCACCTGATGAGAGAATCAACGGTGAACACCTCACAGTAAAAAATGATATTTCACAAATAAAATCCACAATAGATAGCGAGGTCAAATAGAATGAGCCAGGCAACACAAACAAGACAAGGACAAGGAGGACCTGGACAAGGAGGACCACGACAAGGAGGACCACGACAAGGAGGACCACGACAAGGACAAGGAAGACGCCCAAGAAGAGAACCTGAAGAAGAAGTCTGGATTCCAAAGACGATTTTAGGACAAAAAGTTGCATCAGGCGAAATTTCATCCATTGAAGAAATTATCGAAGCAGGATTAAGAATTCAAGAAGCAGGAATTATCAAAAAATTACTTCCAGATTTGAAGAGCGAAGTAGTTGATGTTGGTATTATTCAAAAAATGACATCAAACGGCCAATCAACAAGATTCAAAGCAATTGTAGCTGCAGGTAATGAAAATGGTTATCTGGGAATTGGCCAAGGCAAATCAAAACAAATGAGAATTGCAATTGAAAAGGCAACAAACCAGGCATTCCTAAATGTTAGTCCCATAAAGTTAGGGTGTGGTAGTTGGGAATGCAGATGCGACCAAAAACACTCTGTACCCTTCAAGATTAAAGGAAAGGGTGGAAGTGTTACAATTGAAATTATTCCAGCCCCTCGTGGTTTAGGACTAGTGGCAGGAGGAAAAATTAAACGATTATTAGAATTAGCAGGCTTAAAAGATGCATGGACCACTGCAAAGGGTTCCACACCTACGATGAATTCAACTTCTAAAGCAATATTGGAATGTCTTAGACAAACATTCAGTCAGGGTTGATAAAAATGGCAAATGCATATCTTGTTGTTAGAATTAAAGGTCAAGCAGATGTTCCTTATTGGGCCAGCACTACTATGACTTTACTAAAATTAGATAAAAAATACAGGGCTACAATTCTGCCTGCCAAAGACAACACTTTGGGAATGTTAAACAAAGTAAAACATTACATCTCTTGGATAGAATTAGATGCAGAACTTGCCAAAGAACTCTTGGATAAAAAAGCCAGAAAATCAGGATACCAAAAAATCACTCCTGAGGATCTTAAAGAGTTAGGATTCAACACCATTGAAGACCTTGCAAAAGCACTTTCTGAGGGAACTGCAACATTATCAAAATTAAAACCCCTAAAACCATGGTTTGCTTTATCACCACCTAGACATGGATTCAAAAGAAGCACAAAGAAATTGTATGGACAAAAAGGTGTTCTGGGATTGAATAAAGAACTGGGAACTATTGTGAGGCGTATGATCTAAAATGGCAACAAGACTAAGGAAAACCAGAAGACTTAGAGGCGGCCGAAACATGGGATGGGGTCAAGTAGGTCAACATCGTGCAAGTGGTCATAAAGGTGGACTTGGAATCACCGGTTTGATGAAACATCATTACAGTACTATGCTAAAGGAATATCCTGACCACTACGGTCATTCTTCTACTCATCCACCTCACCCAAATATTACCAAAAAATGGGCAAGCATCCGTGATCTGGATGATTTGTTTTCAAAATTCGGAAAAGAAGAAGGAGGAAAAAAAATTATAGATCTTGCTAGTGCAGGATACGACAAGTTACTTGGTGGTGGCAAACCATCTGTTGCATACACCATTAAAGTACATCAATTTACCGCCAAAGCTGAAGAGAAAATCAAATCTGTTGGGGGAGAAGTGTTAGCTGAGAATGGCTGAAGGAAGTATTACTAACATAATTAGAAAAGTTGTTTTTAAGGCAGAACCCTATCTGCCACAGGTTCCAAAACCCAAAAAGAAAATTTCATTACAAACAAAATTACTATGGTCGGGAATCTGTCTTTTAATTTACATGGTAATGGGTCAAACACCTCTGTTTGGCGCAACTGCACCTGAATTTGATTTTCTACAGTTTGCAAGAGTAATTTTTGCATCACAACAAGGAACCCTAGTTGAATTAGGAATTGGGCCTATAGTCACAGCAGGATTGCTCATGCAATTACTTAGAGGATCTGATATTTTGAAATTTGATTTCAAAAAACCAGATGAAAGAGGAATATTTCAAACTGCTACAAAACTCGTAACTTATGTGGTAATTGTTGCAGAGTCTATTGTTTATGCCGCAGCAGTTTATGGTCCTGGTATTTCTGAACCTTATGTTTTAGGAGTAATGATTGGCCAGCTGATGGCGGCGTCGATAATTATCATGTTCCTAGATGAATTAATCCAAAAAGGATGGGGTCTAGGAAGTGGAATTAGTTTATTCATTATGGCCGGTGTTGCTCAACAAATTCTATGGAGTTTATTCAGTCCGCTACCTGCAGGTGATGGCGGCACTATTGGTATAATTCCATACATCGGCCAATCCATTATGGAGGGCGACATGTCAAATGTCTTGTTTAGGTCTAATCAATTACCGAGCATTTTTGGATTATGTCTTACTGCAGGAATATTGCTGATTTTGGTATTTACTCAGGGAATGAAGATAGAAATTCCTATTGTTTCAACCAAATATCGAGGATTTTCTGCTGTTTACCCAATCAAGTTAATGTATGTCTCAAACATTCCTGTAATTCTTGCATCTGCATTAACTGCAAATGCTGTGTTTATTTTCCAAATGTTATGGGCAAACATGAACCCGCGGAACAATAATGTCTTTATGAATATTTTAGCTCAGTTTGATCCGACCAGTCCGTCTACACCTATAGGGGGAATAATTTACTACATTACTCCACCACGTGGACTTGACGTAGCAATGTTGGATCCGGGACGAGCCGTAGGCTATGTTCTTTTCATGATTGGAATTGTTGTGGTCTTTGGAAGGCTATGGGTAGAACTTGGAGGTCTTTCACCAAAGAGTGCTGCTCAAAACTTACTTGACGCAGATGTTCAAATTCCAGGATTTAGAAGATCAAATAAACCTGTAGAGGCTCTACTCAACAAGTATATCCCATCTGTTACTATTATCGGGTCAATGATTCTTGGTCTTTTAGCAGGCGTTTCAGATGTTCTAGGAGTATTTGGCTCAGGAATTGGAATTTTGTTAATGGTAGATATTCTCATCAACTATTACACTCAACTAGTAAGAGAACAAGTAGAAGTTGTAATGCCGCGTTTGGGTGCTTTACTTGGCAGAAAGTAAGAAAGTCGTTGTAGTAGGAATACCTGGAGTCGGTAAAACCACACTAATCAACAAAATTGTGGAATTGATTAAAGACCATAACAAGAGTGTAAAAGTGACAAACTTTGGAACAATCATGTTTGAAGTTGCAAAGGAAAATGGAGTGAATAATAGAGATGAATTACGAAAACTCCCTCTTTCGGAACAAAAAAAATTACAAAAAAATGCAGCAGAAAAACTAAGCAAAATAGATGATGATGTGGTAATAATCGACACTCATGCTTTCATTAGGACTCCTGAAGGATTTAATCCTGGATTGCCCTATCATGTATTACAAATTATTGAGCCCTCCAACTTTATTTCTGTAAATGCAAAAACTGAAGAAATCTATAATCGAAGAATGAAGGATGAGACTAGAACTAGAGATAAAGTTTCTATCGCTACCATTAAAAAAGAGTTGGATATTCAATCAGCAATGATGTCTGCATGTTCTGTCTTATCTGGCTCCCCACTAAAACATGTGATGAATAGTGAAGGAAAACTTGATGAAGCAGCTGATCAGATAATAAAAGCAATAGGGTTATAGACATGGAATTTGATTTTGTTCTTCTTTTCTTAGATA
>JACEMX010000037.1:0-10559 GCA_013867335.1 Candidatus Nitrosomaritimum aestuariumsis | reverse complement strand
GCATTTAGTGGAATTATAATGAAACTAACAAAAACAACAATGGGAGTTTGACAAAATCAATAGTAATCTCTGGCCCTCCTGCAGTGGGAAAAACTACTGTTGCAAAAGGATTAGCCAGTGAGTTTAATCTGAAATATCTTAGTGGCGGCGATGTTCTAAAAGAACTTGCAAGAGAACAAGGTTTTGAAGTTGATGGCGATGATTGGTGGGACACTGAAGATGGTATGAAGTTTCTAAGCCAAAGGGAAACGAATTCTGAATTTGACAAAAAAGTTGATGAAAAATTGATTGGTCTTTTTAATCAAGGTGGTATGGTGATTACAAGTTACACACTACCATGGCTAGTGGATAATGGAATCAAGATATGGCTGGAAGGATCTCATCATAGTAGTTCTGAAAGAATGCAGAATCGTGACAATATGAGTTCTGAAGAAGCCTATGAAGTAACAAAAGAGCGATATGACAAAAACAAGGCACTATACAAAAAACTATACAAATTCGATTTTGGGGAGGATGTCTCCGTTTTTGATAAAATAATCAATACTGATGACCTCAATGCAGATCAAGTAATTGAAATTTCAAAGGAAACTGTGAGGACTCTCTTATGACTCTCCAGCAATTAGAAAATCTAGTCGAGATCGACCAAGACATTACAGATAATGCATATGGTACAAATTATGATGAAAGGACAATTGAGCAACTGCTACAATATGGTCTGATTATTTTGGATAAACCTCCAGGTCCAACAAGTCATGAGACTGTTGCTTGGACAAAAAGACTACTCAAACTTCCAAAAATTGGTCACAGCGGAACTCTTGATCCACAAGTGTCTGGTGTTCTTCCACTTGGACTTGGAGAGGCAACAAAAGCTTTAGGAGTTTTACTTTATGGGCCAAAAGAATATCATGCACTAGGAAGAATTCATTCTCTTCCATCCAAAGAAAAATTAAATGAAATAATTCAAATGTTTACAGGAGAAATTTTTCAAAAACCACCTCAAAGATCTGCAGTTGTTAGACAAACAAGAACCAGAACTATTCATGAATTTGAAGTAATCGAGCAGAAAGAAAGACTACTTTTGACTAGAATTCTTTGTGAATCTGGAACATACATTAGAAAACTCTATTATGATATGGGTGAAGTGCTGGGGCCTGGAGCCACCATGATTGAGCTAAGGAGAACAAGAGTTGATCAATTTCGGGAATCAGATGGACTTGTTACATTACATGAACTTGCAAATGCATTTTCAGTTTGGGAAGAAAAAAAAGATGAAACAAAACTAAGAAGCATGATAAAACCAATAGAATATGCACTAAGCGAAATTAAATCCGTGGTAGTTCGTGATTCTGCAGTAGATGCAATGTGTCATGGTGCTCAATTAGCTATACCTGGAATTCTACAAATCAGCCCAAATCTTAAGAAAGGGGATATCGTCGCAGTTTATACTCAGAAAGGTGAAGTGGTGGCACTAGCAGAATCCACTATGTCTGAAACCGAGATTAAAGATGCGACTAAAGGATATGCCTTTGAAACTAAACGAATCATAATGGCACCTGATACCTATCCTAGAAAATGGAGAACAAAACCCACTCCAAAAGATTAAAAATTAAATAAAAATATCGTGAGTGCTTGTCTTCAAAAACATTAATTGGATTTATTACGGTTGGAATAATTGCAGGTTTGGTATTTGGACTTTATTTGATTGATGTCAAAAATACAAATCAATTGGTGTTTGTTGAAGGTCCTTCTTTATCTATTGTAACAGAAAAATTTGATTTTAAAAAAGGTGAACCAATCAAATTACGTCTTATTAATTCTGGAACAATTCCACTAACCTTCTCTGATTCTTCTTATGGTCTAAGAATCACTGGATTATCCGGAATGCTAATGTATTCTCCAGAACAATCTGAGAATTCTGAGTTACCTACCTATATGCTAAATCCAAGAGAAGAGATTGAGTTTGTTTGGGACCAAATTAAAAATGATGGGGATTCTGCTCTTGAAGGATTGTACAAAATTCATTTCAAAGGATTTGATCCTGATTCAAAAAAAATTGAAAAATCTACTACAATAACAATCTGGAAATAGACTCCACAATCTCACGTAACATAATGGGTATGGCAAGATTGTCCCACATAACGTGCGTTCATGGGTAAATTTAGGTGTAAATCAGCTAAATGTTTCTATAATTTTAGTAGAGAATAATCTCGATTTTTAGAGTATTCCTGAACCAATTTTTTTGGATATGGCTCGAAGATTGTTTGAGAAATTATGGATTTTATATCAAACCTTAGAGCCCAAGAATACAAGAGAGTCGAAATTTGTGAAGGTAATACAAGACTTTGGGAAAAATCCCTCTGAATTACATCAAAGTAATCCTTCTCTACAACTGTCAGTTTGTCCTTAAGTAATGAAAAAATGTAAGCATATGTCCTGTACAGCGAATCAGAATCTGGAATCTTATTTAGAATCTCAAATACCAAGGCAGTAAATTTCTGCTCAAAGTCTTTTTGTGAATAAGAAGACAACAACTCAATGAGTCTTTTAGGACCAGCATGATCATAGCACAAAAATAGCATTTCATTATTCTTGCAAAAATCTAACAAAAAATCTTTTGAAGTCAATGATTCTCTTAATCTCGTCATGGTATACAATCTGGTTAGGAAAGAATCTCTCAACACAGGGTTTCTTAATCTAGCTTCATCTTCAACAACTATGGTTGGAAATTTTTTAATTACAAGTTCTGTAAAAATTCCCATGGTTTGGTCATAACCTACAGCTTTTCCAATTTTGTGATATAATTTGACATTTCTTACACCACATGTTGGAGAAGAATGTTTTAGAATGAATCCATCAAGGACACCGTGCTCTTCAAGAAATTTTTTTGAAAAATCTTTCATTTTTTGTGTAAGATTTTCATCAGTAGAAGGTTGGTACAAATTTTTTTCTTTATTGATTTTTACTAGTCTAATTGGTTGTCTGGGAGAGCCTAGGCCTATGCCCACTTCAGGACAAACAGGAACAAAATCAACATGGTCTTTTAGCCTTCTAACAAAATCATTCCCAATCAATTTTCCGTCATATCTGCAGTTATCAAATTCAAGACATTTACTGACTCCCAAAATTGGCTTGATCATTCTTAACAAGTTTCTTTTGTTGTTTTATTATTTAACTCGTGGTAACTATAGAAAATAGTGCCAATTTTTGGCACTATTCCAAAAGGCGATTATTCCTTAAAAACTAAAATTCCTTACTACCCTTGGTGAGAAATGAAAATTGACAAAATTAAGATGCTCCGATTATGGTTTCGAGTGCAACTTCATTACAGAAGGTGACGTTGATACTGTTGTTTCGGAATTTGGAAAACACTCTGATAAAGAACACGGTATTGAGTACACCAAAGAAGCCCTCATGTACCAGTTTATCTCCCAAAAAGAGAATAAAAAATAAAAATTCGTTGGAAAAAATTTACTTCCCTTGAATTTTGAGGATGAAAATCACTCGCAAAAACTTTGCTTAGCACTAGAAATACCTATTTTCTAAAACTTATTACCGTAAATTTTTTGTTCAATTATAGTATGAGTTTTACCCAAATAAGCCACGACTATCTAGAATCTTTAGAAAAGACTCACATATTGCTATTTCATGAAAAACAAAAAAGTGCTGAGCAAATCGAGTTTAAGTTTATACAATTTGGATTAGAAAAGAACCACCGCTGCTTTTACACTACAAACGAACCTCATAAGCTCAAAGAAAGAATGAAAGACTTTGGAATTCTTGTAGAAAAAAATATCTCAAATAAATTACTAAATATTGTTCCAATCCCAAAAACATTTGAAGAATATGAAAAAATGATTGAAGAAAAAGTTGCGTCCTTACCAAAAAATGAAGTAATTAGAGTTGTTTCGACTCATTACTTTGATTTTGACAATGAAAGAAAAACAGAATCAATGCAAAAAATAGAGCAATGGGTTGATGATAATTTTGAAAAAATTCCAGGTAATTTCATCTGTTCCTTTCATATTCCCAACATGAAAAAAGACGTCGCATCTAATTTTATGAAAAATCTTTTAGATTCACATCATTCTGTTTTGATTCTAACGGGTGACGATAAGGTAGAAAAATTCAATTTTCCTTAAACAAGTCTTTCTGTAATTTCATCAATCATATTATTTACTCTGGAGTAATCTGTAAAAAATCTATTTCCTGACTCCGTTAATTTCAAATTCTCAGAATTTTTTAGCAGTCCCTTTTCTTGCATTTCATCAATATACTTTATCAATTTATCATAAGATGTGTTGCATCTTTGCTGAATTCTAGTTTTTGAGATTTCAGGGTGGATTTGTTTTTCTAACAATATTGCAGAAATAACATCATAGTAAATTTGCAATTTTGATCGCTTATCTTTCATTGGATTTCGTTAATGAAGATTTTTTCTAAGGGTTTAAAAAAATTAAGAATTTTCTTTTTAAAATTTTCAATTAAACAGAGGCATATTTTTAACACCTAGATTTATGAACCTAAAGGCAACTTACTCGAAAAACTCACCAAGGAGAGTAATCAGGTTATATCTAAAGAACAAATTCTCTGTATTGGCATACCTCCGAAAAAAGAAAGTCAAGGATCAACAATATTTGTATCTGGTAGAAAGCCTCTGGGATTCAAAAAGAAAAACATCCAAACAGACAATTATCAAGTACCTTGGAAAAGAGTCATCTGTAACGATTGATGATATTCCAGAAAATTATAGGAATTCTGATAAAATCACTAATTACTTTACAACTCAAAAATATTTTCAACCAAAAAACCACTATGAAACAATAACAAAGACACGGGAAGATCTACTCTTATCGCTAAAGGAGGGAGATGTTACTGGGGCATACTCTCTGTATGAAGGTTATGAGAAAGTATATGGCTCTGAAGAATTTTTAGAAAAAGTTTTGAAGCCAACAATTGTTAAAATTGAAAAAATACAACAAAAACAAGAAAATAGCCTAGTAACACAAACAGTCTGTTATAGATATGCTGAAGATCTAATAAGCAAAATTTTAGAAAACTCTACCTTAAAAATAAAAAACAAAAAAATTCTGATTTGCTTGCCCTATGGTGAGCAGCACACAATAGGTTCCAAAGTAATAGCATCAGAACTTTCTTTAAAAGGAAATATGGTTTATACTCTACATCCCTTTACGTCTACTTTAGAAATTCTGGAGACAATTAATGAAAAAATCCCTGATTGTGTATTAATCTCAGTAACACTTGAGGACAACATTTTATCTGCAAAACGATTGTCAGAAAAAATACAAGAAAATTACAAAAATCCAATTTTTATTGGAGGACAGGCATTCAGGGACAAAAATCCGTTAGAAAAAAAATTTGTAAATGAAGAAAAACTTGGAAAAATCTGCAAATTAATCAACTCAAAAAAGATTCAGGAAAATAAGAGCTTGAGGAAAAATGTCTTCTAAATTAGAAACCAAAGAATCTTTGGATCTTAATATTTCAAGTGTAGATTTTAATTTCGAAGAGCAATTTATGTCAAAATTATATCATAACCTAACTAAAGCAAAGATTGAAGATTCCTTAAAAATTTATGAAGAATATTCCACAATATGTGGCTCTAAGGACTTTATACAGAAAGTTTTAGAGCCAACAATTAGCAGAATCGAGGCAGATTTTATTGAAGAAAAAATTAGTAAGGCATCCCAACATGTTGCAAAAAATGTTTCAATAATTTTAGCAAAAATTATTTCCAAAAACTAAATTCTTGGCTTGAATTTTACCTAATTTTTACTCGCCAATCGGGTATAACATAATATATAATCAATTTTTGCCGTATACTTTTGTCTAATGACAAATGCCGGGGTCGCCTAGCCTGGTAGGGCGCGCGCCTGGAAATAATTAACCATAAAGCGCGTTCTCGCAAGGGAACGGGAGTTCAAATCTCCCTCCCGGCGCCTTCCTTATTTCCATTCTTACTCTACTTTGTTTCCTTTGCTACTTTATTTGGAGAGTGATGATTTGTACTGATAATTTCTACGTGAGTCTTTTATGCGAATTTATCCAAATATTGCTATGTCAACTTTCAATAAAGAATCATGGGAAGAAGTACGAGGATTATCTTGGGTAATTCTAGATGAAGATTAGAGATCAAATCTATCTGGAGGAGGAGCCTGTTTTGGAGGGTTTCAAAATTTTAGAAAACTCTTTTACATTACTTTCAAAATTTGGTCTTTCTCCGAACCAATCTAAAGTCTACCTATCTCTTAGTAAAGATGGACCAAGAACTGCTTCTCAACTATCAAAAGTTTTGGATATTCCAAGAACAGAAATGTATCATCTTCTTAAAACCCTACAGCAAAAACAATGTGTAATTACAATAAACGAAAAACCTATGAAATTTGGCCCAGTTCCAATTGAAAATTTTTTACAAACAACCATAAACATTGAAAAAAATAAAATAAAAAATCTAGAAGAAATCCTCTTTGCTCTGAGGAAATTCAAGAAGTCTTGGCATCTTGCTAAAGATGCTTAAGAAAGATGAATTTGATCGACGATCTGCATCTATTTTAATTTAGAATACTTATTTATCAAAAAAAGAAAAGATATGCTATGCAAGCATATGTATTATTAAATTGTGAAACTGGCAGTGAAACAGGTTTAATTTCCGAATTAAAAAAAATACCAGAAATTACTGAAGTAAATGGGATATGGGGAAAATATGATATTTTTCTTAAAATCTGCAGTGATGATCCAGAGGGAATTGACAAAATCGTATCAAGACTTCGTAATCAGAAATCTATAACCAATAGCTATACAATGCACGTCCTATATGGCCAAGGAGGCACAATAGATGAATTAGAATCCGGAAGAAGCTAATTTGTCATTTTCTTATTTTGTTCTTTCCGGTTTAATCTTCAACAAGCTTTAAGTTTTACATGATGTCAAATTTTTCAATTGACTCGTCAAACAGAAAATCAAATCCATCAATCTGGTATGGAGACAAAAGATTTAATCGCTCATTTTAGAGAAAAATGTAAAATTTGTGGGCATCACCGAATCATGCATGATGAACATGGGAAATGTGAGGGAGTTATGAACAAACCATGTAATTCAGGCTGTGATGGATTTGTTGAGGAATAATTCGAGATTTATTTTATAAAATTTTATTCTATTTGGATATTTGCAGAATGGATTTTTTTTGAGGATTCATTATTCTACTCTTAAAACTAAAAACAATAACTAATGCAATTGTTATGGATAAAAGAACTATTGTCATATCTCCAAATTCTGGGATAACTGTAAAAATAACCACTTCTCCTTTAGGTCCAGTCCAACTTTCTGAATCTTCGGGTATCCCTATTCCATTAATTGCAATTGCAATAGACACCGGCTTGTCTGAATTTAATGGTCTTGTATTCATAGTTGATAATCCTTTTTCAGAAAAAAGATTACCATTTTCAAGAATTATTTGATCTTGCTGACTGATAGTGACTCCATAATTTACATTTGTTCGAATTCTATTATCTTTGTCTAAAAATGTTAAATTGATTTCCATTGATTCGTTTATTCTTGGTGAGCTTGAGATAATTTGAACAGTCATTTCTCCATCTTCTGTTAATCCCTGAAGTAATGTCTGATCTTTATTTTCGGCAGGTGTGGTATCGATAATTCCAGTTTCTGATTCATCATAACTTTCTGAAATTTCTAATTGAGAGTAATGTTTGCTCCTTTCAATTAGTTTTTCTATTCTATCGGATCCTTCGTAAGTCCAGTAATAATCTTGATAGAGGCTTACACAAACTCTTGATTCCAGCGAATGCTTATGGTGCTCAAAAAATTTTTCATCCAATATTTCATAAAGAGGACGATTCTCTTCACACCATTCTATCCCATTTTCAGTAAAATAACCATTTGAAAAAAATGGACTTGCTTGAACGTTTTGAATGGAGTAAAAGAAACCTCCTACTAGAAAAAATATTATTCCTAACTGAAAAATTTTGTTCAACTACGGTCTCAAATTTGAATTATGATTAAAATTTTACTACTCTTGCAATGCTTTGAATTGAAAGAAATTTTTTAAAATTGAAACAGAATTTTTCTAGAATGTGTCTTTTTTTATCATAGATCTGGAGTTTCCAATCGAAGAGATTTTTTCTTGTAAATCTAAATTATAGCATGATAATGAACAAAACCCCTCTCTTTTGTTCTCCATCTCTCGTCCGCATCTTTTACATCTGGCCATAATTTATCAAATTTTTGCTATAAAATGGATATAATAACGATTTCTAACCTGACATTTTTTCTATTATTTCGCTAAAAACCCATGGTCCGCATTTACCATCTTCTTTCTCATTTCTGAATAATCCTTTTTCATTTAATTGATTTATTATGTTCACAGAAAATGGCAATGCTCCTGTAGCTCCTGGAGAATTATAATTTAGAATGTGAAATGAAGTATCTTCGTCTACAAGTACAACATCGGGCACAAACTTACCATGTTCATTAATCACGGAGGATCTAATCCCTGCAGTGCCTTTTTCGGTAATCTTATCTGCCTCAATTTTGGGAAGAAAACTCTTCACTCTGTCTATCATCGCTGATTTTGACATTGATGATTGAATTTCATTTATGGCAAGTTCCTGAAATTGTTTGTCAAATATTGCCTTTCTTGCACCTGATCCTAGCATTTCCAACATTTTTGGAACAAACTCTTTGAGGTTCTCTGATTTTTTATATCCATATGGACTAAAAACCGGAACTGCATTTGGCCCAATTTCGCAAGTTCCATCCACTCTGATTATCCAATGTGGATCCAAAAATGGATAATCTGGGAATTCTGGAACTGAATATACGCTTCTCTTCGTTAAATTATAGTATTCTTTTGGAGCTTTCCAATATTCTCCTCTAAAATGAACATCTGTCAAATTTCTTGCAACATCCATACTATGTGCAATATCTATGGATTCTCCGCCTGCTGCATTAATTATGAAATCTGAAAAAATCTCGTGCTCGTGATTTAGAGTAATTTTCCATTTCCCATTTTTGTTTTTTATGTTAGTAGCTTTGGTTCCCAAAAGAAATTTTATTCCATTTTGTAAACTATCTTCCATCAGTGATTTTGTAAGAATTGAATAATCTGTGGAAGCATCTTTGTATACACAAAGTGCAGCATCACACTTTATTTCTGGCTCAGACTTTTTTAAATCAGTTTTGGACACTAGTTCAATTTGGTCTTCTAGGAGACCATTTTGTTTTCCCCATTTTAGATACTTTTCCAGAACTTTTGTTCCTTTTTTATCTCGAGAGACTTCAATCACTCCGTCTTCTTTGAATGGTAAATTCTTTAGTTCGGAATACTTTCTCCACATTTCATAGCCATGAAGAGCTGCTTTTGCAAACATCTTCTTTTTTTCAGGATTGTATAGGTAAGGGGCATGGACTTTACCTGTATTTCTTCCACTGGTATGAAATGCCACTTCTTTGGCTTGCTCTATAACTGCAATTGTTTTTGACTTGTTTAGATGCGATAAAAAATATGACAGCGAGGTCCCCAAAATACCTCCTCCTATAATTACAAGATCAAAATTATGTGCCAATTAAATCATCTTTTGTTTAACCTTCCTTAATATTAAATTCAATATGTAACAATCAAGATTAATATCGTATAAAAAATCAATGACTCACATGTTTCCTGACAAGTGTTCGATAACCGAAGAAGGAAAACCATGTGTTAACCCTCCAGAATTTATTGTATCTGTTACAGTAAACACCGAAGAATACATGGTAGGAGTCACCTGTGAAAAACATAAAGAAATCGTGTCTGGAAAAATCAAAATACTTCAAAGTGAAAATAAAATTCCTTCTGGCAAAATTGGGTTTTCACCATTAAAAGCAGTTGGTACAGATTGTATTCATGGTGATGAAGAAGATTTCATTCAATTAGACACAAAAAATTTTAAAAATTGAAATAACATTATTTTCAATTAGATTATTGCTCTTTGAAATATTGTCAGATCTTGTATGTATCGAGGATGTATTATTGATAGTAAAGAATCCGTCTGCAACAAGTGAGATTAAGACCAATAATCTAGACATTAAACAAAATGAAAAATGGATCACGATTGGAAGTAATGACGATCCAGCACATGTACACATTAATTCTGATATGATAAAATCTATTGAATTCACTGAAGAGGAAAAACCTGAACGTACAAGCTTTAGTGTACGTTTTTTTGATGAAAACCACGAACGAGTAGTTGCTGCTTTTTTCACAAAAATGTATGATGAGGACAAAAATCTCAAACTTTCTAGAAAGAATATTTTTGATGATTTGCAGAAAAAATTCGGTTCTGTAATTCAAATTTAAAATAAAAAAAATCTTGTCTGAAAAGACAAGGAAAAATATTATTGTTCTATTTCTTTTTTCTTCTTCTCTTTTTCAGTTTGTTGTTTTGCTAATTCTAATTCTTCATTAGTATGTTTGAATTTTTTCAATCTAATACTAGATGATATTATTTATATAAAAACCGCAGTATTTTTTTTAAACACAAATTGTG
>JACEMX010000156.1 GCA_013867335.1 Candidatus Nitrosomaritimum aestuariumsis | reverse complement strand
CTGTAATAACCAATCAAACCTAATGGAGTTAACTAGAGAAGAAGAATCTGCCCTTAAAGGAGAACAGGGAGAAATAATGCAAATGGCATATAGAATTCTGGTTGCCACAGGAGAAGCTACTGATGCAGAAAAATTAATTCCAATAGAATGGGCTCACCTTTCTGGAGTTAATTATAATACAATAGGGGATGCAGGTGAGGAATTCCTATCTAGTATTAGTAAAGATGCGCGTGTAAAGGTAAAAACAAGTCTTAATCCAATGGGATTTGATATTGACAATGTCTCAAATTATAATTTAGATGATAATTTTATTTCAAAGCAGCTTTCCATAAAACAGTCCTATGAAAATATGGGAGTAATTCCATCATTTTCCTGCATTCCGTATGAAATTTTTGATATTCCAACAGGTGGTACTCAAGTATCTTTTGCTGAAAGTAATGCTGCAATACATGCCAATTCCTTTGATAATTTGAAAACTAACAAAGAAAGCGCATTTAGTGCCCTTGCCAGTGCCTTAACTGGAAAGAGTCCATACTCCTCACTTAGAAAAGAGGAATCGTCAAAACTTACCATCAGGATGAAAGTTGAGAATCCAAATGAACTTACTTATGGCATGTTAGGATTTTTTGCAGGCAAAGTTGGAAATGAATCAGTAAATATCTCTGGAATTGGACACATGGACCGTCGTAGCTGTAAATCACTTTGTGGTGGAATGGGTACGTCTGGAACTTGTGCAAAATTCAATTTTGATGAGGATGATTCTGAATCTGAAGTTGTTGATTTTGATGAAAAAGAGATGAAAGAAGTTTATGATCAACTAAACACGGCAGAAAAAGGTGATCTTATCACACTTGGTAGTCCTCAATTGGGATTAGAAGAAATTTCTGATTTAACCAATAAACTAAAGGGACGCTCATTTAAGAAACGATGCATGATATTTTGTCCAAGAGCAGTTAAAGAGCAAGCAACAAAATTAGGCCATACAAATGAATTGGAAAGAGCAGGATGTGAAATTCTTTCTGATTGTTGTACTTGTTTAACTCCTTTAATTAAGAAAGATGAAGTTGATGCTGTTACAACAAATAGTATCAAGGGGGCATATTATCTTAAAAATTCAAACGGTGTAGATGTTAATCTAAAATCATTATCTGAAATAATTGAAGATGAAACTAAATGAAAAAAATTCTAGTAAAAGGCAAAACTCAAGGCAAAATTCTCAAATCAGAAAAACCAATCAACTTCCTTGGATCAGTAGATAAAAAAACTGCAATTATTAGCGATCAGCATCATGATTTGTTTCAAAAATCACTTAAAAATTCTATACTAGTATTTCCTTCAGGAGTTGGGAGTAGTGTGGGAGCTTACACAATTTACTCCATTAAATCCAATAATTCTGCACCTCTTGCTATGATTTGTCAAAAAGTAGATCTAACTGTCGCAACAGGATGTGCTCTTGCAAATATTCCTTTAATAACAGTCACAGATGAAGAATTCTCTTCACTTGAAAATGGAAGGGAAATAATATTGGATACTGAATCATCTAATCCGATAACTTTTCTTGAATAATTTCACCCAAAGGCTCCTTTTCCTTAAAAACAATACCTTGGAATTTTTTAATTTCGATTTCTTTTCTCTTCCAATATTCCTTAGGCAATCCTGCTTTTTCACAAGTGTATTCAAGAAATTCTTTTTCATTCCATCGATATTCCACTGGAACTTGTGGTAACAATAGACCAGAATTATATCCATATTTTACAATCAACCCGTCTTGACCTACTTTGATTTTTGAAAGGTATTCACTTGGTTCATTAACTTCAATTTTTTTAGGCGGAGTCAAAACTGTCACTTCAAAGGTAATAGAATCTAATTCTTCAAATTTTACAGAAGGAAATCTTGGATCTTCAGTTGCTGCAGCAATTGAAGCATCCTCTAGAGCATTAAACAATTGTTTATCTGGCAATGGATATCCTATACAACCACGTAATCCCAATGGATTGTTCAAAGTAACAAAAACTCCAGATTTGAATGAAAATTTTTCTTGAAAATCTTTATCTAAACTTAATCTAGTTCCATCTTTAAGATATTCAGTTACAATTTTTCTTGCAGTTTTTACTAGATTTTGACCATCATTATCTGTAATTATTATCTCATCTTTCATTTAACTCACTTACGAATTTTTGCAGATTTGCTATATGAGAGCCTTCCCAAAAAATTTTACCACAATTCTTACATTTCCAAAATTTTTTATTTTTTTCTAGAACTTTAGCTGGTATTTTATCTGAAATATTGTGTTTTTCTATAGGATTTGTTTCAGAATTACATAAGGGACATCTTGCATTATCTCCATTAATCTTAATTGATTTCAAACCTAATCTGTTGATTATTTCATGAAATTGTTTAATCTCTTCTTGTTTTTCTAAGAAAATGGATTCTATTCCGAACTTTGAAGCTTTTTTTATCAAATTTTCATCTCGTGAAATTATTATTCTTAGATCTTTTTGGGCTGAATTAATCAAATCATCATCACCAATATCGGCCTCATATTTGGAATCGTAGCCCATCAATCTTAATTTTTTAGCTATATTTCCAAGCATAGCATCAACAAAAAATGATGGATTTTTTTCATAATCAGACTGCATCCCCATAACTCACTTCCTTTATTTGGCTTTGACCAGCGGGTAGAGCTCGGACAAAATCATCAATGCTAATAGGTTTTGTTATTTCTTCTTCTAGTTTTAAAAATTCCATTTTAATTTTCTTTGCAGCATCAACCATATCCAAACCATGAGGTTCAATTATTGCATAACAAATAGAATTTTTTTTAATTGTTTCAGGAGGACCTGATGTCAAAAGGTAATGATCTTCTTGTGGAATGATACCAACAGCTAATCGAAGAGATGGTATGTTTACAAAATTCCTTTTTCCTTCGATGGTAAATGATCCTTTAGGAAGAAATTGTCCACTAGGAGCTGATTTTTTTACTTGATCAGGATTTACCCAAAAAGCACTCAATCCATGCATTCCTTCTCTCCATGCTCTACTAAAACAAACCGTAGCATGAGCTACTTCATCCATACTTTTTTTTGTCGGCTTTTCAGCATCTTTTAAAATAAAAAATGGTGATCCAAAAATATCACCATGAAAAATTTTATCGTTTTTCTTAAGATGTTTTCTTACAACAGCAGAATTGGAAGGTGCATCTCTACCACCTATGGCAAGCATTCCATCAGAAGTAAAAAACCACCTGTATCGTTCATACCAATTTTTTTTCCTGACTTCTGCAACTAAAATTTCATTTTGTTCGGCATTTGATTTGGTTTTTAATTTATCAAGCTTTTTCTTTGTCTTTTCTTTGATCTGTTCAATTGATTTTATGGCTCCAGATTGTTTTTTTGCTTCATTAAACAAAACAGATGCTATGGATTGCAACGAGGCAGAAGGGTTGATTTTTATTTTTTCTTCATTAATAACAATGAGAGAAATTCCTTTTTCTTTTGATAATTTGGCGTTATTGAGAGCCAAAATTTCCTCAGCCTTTTTATCTTCAATTGAAATTATTCCCTTTGATACCATTTCATAAAGGGAATTTGCCAAATTTGTGATGTATTTCGACTTTTCTTTGACTGTATCAATAGCCTTTTCCTGTTCAGATATCTGAGTTTCAAGTTGTTTTATTTTTTTGTCAGATTCTCCAGTTTGAAGGGTCATTCCTTTTTCTACAATATTTTCTGTGAACACGTTGTCTAACCCTTCCATGAAACTACTAACAGGTGTACACTCTGTTACCTGATCTAGTTTTACTGGCATTACCTCCGTTTTATCATTACGAATTATTACAGAATCATGATTACCTGTAACTACATTAGTAACAATTGTTTTTGTGGTATGAAAAATTTTTTTTATTTCATCATTACTTAATTCATTTCCAATTTTTTTGGAATCAATTTTCGCAGTAACAAATATTCCTTCTACATATTTTTTTGGCAAGCCTAGAGTTCTACCTAGCCATTTTCCTGCAATTAAATCAGTATTTTTTAGATCTGCAAAATCTGATTCTTGTATATTAAAAATATCAATTCCACTCTGTGGCGGAGTTGCATAATTCATACCCACTCCTAATTTCCTATGTCTTACATCAATGGAATGTTGTAAAGCTAGAATTTTCATTTCTCCATTACAAAGTAAAATATTTCCATCCCCAAAAAATTCAGCAATTATTACAAATTCTTTATCAAATCCTGAAAATGTAAAATAAGCAATTCTTTCAGACCCTATTTGTTCAATTTTTTTTATTTTAAATCTTAGAAGATCACTCCTTAATCTTTTTAATAATTTATTGGATTCTATCTGATCAATCTTTACTGAGGTTAACCAAAACCCAGAAGTAGAAATCATCATAAAAATATCTGCTTTTTCCGGATGATGCAATTTGAATAAAATACTGTCCTTTGTAATACCCCAGATATTACTGACATAGTAACCCTGTACTTCTTCAGAAATTCTATTTACTAGAAAATTAAGCTCTATTCCGGCAAGTGTCATAACAATTCGCTCTAAATGGGAAATTATACTCTTCCTCTTTTATGCTCATTTATTGACCAAAGATTTTAAACGAGGATCACTTGAGACACACTAGAAATTTACTTGGCCAAACACAAAAAGAAAACATCAGAACCTACTCCTGAGCCTGAAGACTCCAAGAAGGAAATTGTAGAAAGTAAGCCTGAGGAAGCTCCAGAAACCGAATCTCCTCCCGTATCAGACTCGCCGCCAACAGAACCCACTACAAATCTAGCGGAAAGTAGTGAAAAGGATAGGAAACTGAATAAACTATTTTGGCTAAGAGTCGGACTTGCTATTCTTGCAGGAACTGCAGCTACATTCATTTTCGAAGACATTGAAGGTGAAGAAAGACGTTGGGCCTCAATTGGATTTATGATTGTAATTTTCGCTGGAACTATTGTGGTAGCCAAAGGAATGAAAATGCAATTACCATCTTCAGATAGAAAAAAAATTGTTACACAAGGAATTGGTAGCTATATCTTCTTGTACTTGTTTATTTGGATTGTAACTTATACTCTAGTTCATTCAGGAGATGTTTCTAGTGGAATTAACATCTAATTTTATTACTCAAATGGAATAGAGTATGTGGAATTTTAAAACTCCTGGTATTCCAGATGATTTTTTCGAAAGAGCTGAAAAAGTCCCTATAACAAAAGAAGAAGTAAGAACAATTCAATTAAGTAAAGCAAGGCTAAGAAAGGGGCAAACAGTTTTTGATATTGGTTGTGGAAGCGGTTCTATATCCATTGAAGCTGCAATTCAAATAGAAAAATCTGGAAAAGTAATTGCTATTGATTATGACTCTAATGCTATAGAATTAACAAAAAAAAATATTGAAAAATTTGAAATTTCGAATGTTTCAATTATCTTTGGTAATGCCAAAGAAAAGATTCCAGAATTAGAAATGGCTGATGTTATCTTTATTGGAGGCACAGGTGGAGATACCAAAGATATTGTAGAATTATGTCAAGATAAGCTAAAATCTGGAGGCAGAATTGTAATTGGGATTATCTTAATCGAAACTTTGTATTCTGTTTTAGAAATACTTGATAAATTACAGTTTGATTCTGTAGATATAACTCAAGTAACAATTTCAAAAAGCAAAAAAACTACTAAGGGAACAATGATGCTTGCTCGTAACCCAGTTACTATAATATCCGCCACCAAAATCTAATCTAGCTTTTTAATTGGGAAGAAAATCATATTTTTCATGCCTGAATTAATAGGAATTGGAGTAGGACCAGGCGATCCAGACTTGCTAACAGTAAAGGCTGTTAATGCAATTCATAATGCTGATGTAATTATGTGCCCGGCTTCCAAGGAAGATAGACCTAGTATAGCATTATCTGTTGTCTCATCCCTAATCGATAAATCCAAAAATCAAGAAATTATCAAATTAATTTTTCCAATGACCAAAGACAAAAAAGTACTTGAGTCTACTTGGGAAAAAAATGCAAAAATTATGGCTGAAAAAGTTCTATCAGGAAAAAATGTCGTGTACCTTACAGTAGGAGATCCATATCTGTATAGTACTTGGATGTACATGCATAAAGAAATTCAACAAAATCACCCCGATTTAAAAATAAGTGCAATTCCTGGAATAGTTTCAATATTCACTTTTGCATCAAAAGTTGGAGTAAGTATTGCAGAAGGAGCCGATAAGGTCTCAATCATTCCATCGTGTTATGATTTGAGTACTGTAAAAGAAATTGCAAAAAATTCTGAAACAATGATCTTTCTTAAAGATGGTAGATATTTTGACCAAGTTATAGATTTACTCAGAGATGCCGGGTTTCCTGAGAACTCTCTTTTTGCTATTGGACAAGACCTTGGAACAGAAAATGAAATAATTAGAAAATTAACTTTGGGAGAAGTTAATGACGGAACATTAACTACAAAATACTTTTCAATATTGGTGGTAAAACGTGTCTGATGTTTTTTTTGTAGGATGTGGTCCTGGTGATCCAGAATTAATAACAGTAAAAGCTAAAAAATTAATTCAAAAAGCCGACGTTGTAGTTTATTCTGGCTCATTAATTCCTCCAGCAATTCTAAAACTCTGCAAAAAGGGTAAGCTCTATGATGCAGCTGGATTAGTAAGAGAAGAAATTTTTGATATTTTGTATAAAAATGCAAAAAAGGAAAAACTGGTAATTAGATTACATGATGGTGATCCATCAATTTATGGAGCAATCAAAGAGCAAATTGACAATTTAGAAGAAAAAGGAATATCATCAAAAGTAATACCTGGTGTTACTGCATTTCTAGCCTCAGCAGCAGCTCTTGAAACACAACTTACTCTGCCAGGTGTAACTCAAACCATTATTGTAACCAGAGCTGAATCCCGAACAAAAGTGCCAAAAAGAGAAAAAATCTCTGAATTGGCAAAACACAAGGCTACCTTAATCTTCTATCTAAGTGTCCATTTATTGTCTGATATCGTAAAAGAATCAATTGCTGGAGGCTACAAAAAATCTACGCCAGTTGCTATAGTTTATAGAGCAAGTTGGAAAGATCAAAAAATCATTAAGGGTACATTAGGTGATATTGTAAAAAAAATTAAGGTGGAAAAAATTACTCGAACTGCAATTGTAATTATTAGTGATGTGATTGACTCAAAATCTTATGAATATTCAAAACTATATGATAAAAAATTCAGTCATGGATATAGAAAAGCCAAAATCAAATAGATAGAAATTTTATTTTATTTTTAATACCCAAATTCTCTAAATTACGTTGGAAAATACTAGTTTTATCTGAAGAAAATATTTTTAATGAATTTTTTTTTAATTGTTGTTTTGTTGTTTTTAGTAGAATTTTTTTTGCAATACTATCTGCTGGATCAATAAATTGAATATTTGGAAACTCAGATTCCAAATAATGCCTTAAAAATGGCAAATGGGTACTAGATAATGTAACAACATCAATATTTTTTTTTAAAAAGATATTTTGTAAAGAATTTTTAATTATTTTTTTACAATAATTTTTATCCTCAATAAATTTCCCAGATTCTACTAATTCAACAAGATTTGATGCATTGATTTTATGAACAATTATTTTTTTTGGTAATTTCATTTTTTTTATATACTCTGTTAAATTTTTGTTTTTTACAACCGTTTCTGTAGCAAGCATTGCTATATTTTTGGTAGAAGATTTGCTTGCAGCCTCTTTAAGAGGAGGATTAACTCCAATAATTTTTTCATTTGTTAAATCAAGCATTATAGTTGGAGTATTTGATCCTATTACAATTAATTCTGGATTAAATTTTTTTTCTAAAAGTTCAATAGATTTTTTCATTATTTTTTCTAACTGCTTTTTAGATTTTTTTCCATATGGAAAGTTTGCCTGATCAGCAAAATAGATTATTTCCATCTTACAGATTCTTTGTATAGCCTTGATTATGGATAACGAGCCTAAGCCTGAATCAAAAACTGCAACTCTAGCCATAGATGTCAAATTCTTAAACCTGAATAATAGTTTGTTAGCTAAATTTAGTCTAAAGTTGATCTAAATACACACCCCTCATTAAGAATCAATTTCTAAATCACCCAACATGCCAAACTTCGACAAGACTTGGGCTCGACAAGAGACCCAAAGTGTAACTGGCAAAATACGTGATGCAGTACAACCACAAGGTGCATTAAAACCACGAATTCAAACCGCAGTAAACAAACTTCAAGTCCAAATTAGCAAAATGGACTCTATGTTAGGAAAACTGCATGAAAGAGATGCGCAACTCTTCAAGAGAATCGTGACTGCAATGCAGCAACATGATACTAGCACAAGTAAGGTATTGTCAAACGAATTAGCTGAAATTCGTAAAGTTACAAAAATGCTCGGCAATGCAAGAATGTCATTGGAACAAGTTCAATTACGATTGACAACAATTCATGACCTCGGCGATGCTATGGTAGCAATTGGACCAGCGATGTCTACAATGAAGGGATTAAAGTCATCACTTGGAAGATTCATGCCAGAAGCAGACTCGGAATTGAATGCAATGACCCAGACACTCAATGGATTAATGATGGACTCCTTGGCAGGAGACTCATTCAGCCTTGATACTGATACTTCAAGTGAAGAAACTGATAAGATTCTTCAAGAAGCTTCTGCAGTTGCTGAACAACAGATTGGAGAAAAATTCCCATCTGTACCATCTCAAACTGGACTTTCGTCTCAATCTTCATCTTCTACATTTGAATAGAGGATTAAGGCGAACAGTCACTCTTTTTGTTTTATTTTTCTAATTTATCCCCAAACTTTCTCTTTGAATGTGTACTTCTTATTGAGCACATAGTTTCCAAAGGCTGCCGTTAAAACTGCTAACACTAGAGATACTGGATATGATAAATTATAACCATCAACCAAATAAAATACCATACCTAATTGTACTAATGCTCCAAGAGAACTAAATGTAACAAATTTTCCATACTGCTTTAGCGTTCTTTTCTTTGAAAAGTCTCTATCCCCAAATGTCCAAGTTTTATTTAATAGAAAATTGGTTGTAATTGATGCACCTATTCCTATCAAATTAGCATGTAGATACCACATGTCTGAAATCCCGCCTGCGAAGAGAAGAGAAATTAAATAATTTACACCAAATCCTGACAATCCAACGGTATAGAATCTACTTGCCTTCGAAAGAAAACGCACAGAATTGCGTTTTTCGCCTCTTTCCTCAGATTTTCCAAATTTATACAACTTCCATACAGATTTGAAATAATCCGTAATGGTAGAACCATCTAACTTACTTGCACCAAAACTTCTATTCTCAAATGTATAAGGAATCTCTTTTACAGCAATCCCACTTTTCTTGACCAAAATTTCTAATAGAATTTTGTAACCTATTGCATCAAAATTGATTCCTTTCAAAATATTTTTTTTAAATGCGAAAAATCCTGACATTGGATCCTTTGTTTTTACCCCTAATCCTTTTGTAGCAATCAATGTTGCAACTTTACTCATTACTTTTCTTTTTAAAGTCCAACCGTTAATTTTCCCTCCGTTAATGTATCTTGAAGCAACTACCATATCGCATTGATATTTCTTCAATGATTCTATCATTTTGGGGATAATCTGTGGAGGATGAGAAAAATCACTATCCATTACTACAATAGTATCTCCTTTAGCACGTTGAATACCACTCAAGATAGCAGAACTAAGACCGTTTTTTGAAGTTCTATGAATAATATCCATAGTATATCCTGCAATTTTTTTAACATTTTTCAAATATTCTTCTACAATTTTACCTGTCAAATCAGGCGAATTATCATCAACTACTATTGCCTCAGCCGTAATATTTTTTGGAAGATTTTCCCCTATCGATTTTAAAATTCCAATAATATTTCTAGATTCATTATAGGTCGGAATAATGATAGATACTTGGGCACTTTCATTTGAAATAACTCCCCCTGCCTCAGACATACGTTCCCTCCAAAAATCATTGGTTATTAATTTTTAATAAAATAACTCTTAGGCAGAGGTTTCCTTTATACGACTATGGATATGAAGTAAATTTCCCCAATATGGAATCAAGTTCGGCTACTTTTACTCTTTTTTGGTCCATAGAATCTCTCATTCGTATAGTTACCGTATCATCCTCTAAAGTTTGGTGATCTACGGTAACCGCAAATGGCGATCCAATTTCATCTAATCTTCTATACCTTCTTCCTATTGCTCCAGAATGATCTAAAAATGCATCAAACTTTCGTTTCATCTTAACATAAATCTCATCAGTCTTTTCTTTCAACCCATCTTTTTTTACAAGAGATAAAACACCTACATGAATTGGTGAGAGATATGGTTTAAGTGATAAAACGGTTCTTTCATTTTCTTTATCATCTTTTAGACTATGTTCTAAAATGGTATACAGACTTCGGTCAATACCCATTGAAATTTCAAATACATGAGGAAGTACTTTTACGTCATTATCCATCACTTCAAATTTCTCTTTACTCTTTTTAGCATGACTGGATAAATCATAGTCAGATCTATAATTGCACGCAACTAACTCAAGCCATCCAATAGTTGTTTCAACTTCAAAATCAAAGGCAACCTCTGCATAGAATGCTTTTTCTTTGTCTCCTAGTTTTCTAAATCTACTTTTGGTAATATCAATTCCAGTTTTTTCATAAAATTCAGTCAAAATTCCTAAATAATATGCAACAAACTTGTTGGGGATTACTCCCGACTCTACGGCTTCTTTACAGGTCATAGATACTGGTTCAGACTCAGTTTGGACCCTTATCACAGTATCCTTAATTTCATCGAACCTTTCGATTTCATCTAATCTCCCAGGATTACAAAAAACTTCAATTTCTGCCTGATAGAATTCTCTTAATCTAAGCAAACTTTGTCGCGGTGCAATTTCATTCCGAAAACTTTTTCCAACTTGGGCAATTCCTAAGGGCAATTTACCACGCATAATTTTAAACAATCTTGGAAAATCTACAAAAATAGATTGACAAGTTTCTGGTCTTAGATAAGCAATTTCTTCCTCTGGACCAATCCCAACCTTAAACATCATGTTAAACTTCTTTGTATTCTCAAAATCTCCCTTACATTTTGGACATTTAATGTCATTTTCCCTAATTGCGTTATCAAATTCTTCCAAATCCGCACTTTCAGGAATTTCTATTTTAGCTACTTCAGCAATCGTTCTGTCCGCTCTAAAAGTTGACTTACAATTTGTACATTTTATGATAGGATCAGCAAAACTTCCTAAATGACCTGATGCCTCAAAGACAGATTTAGACATTATTTGTGAGCCATCAATCTCAAGCATTCCATCTCTTCTTATCAGCTCTCTTCTCCATAATTCTAAGAATTTATTTTTCAATCCAACGCCAGAAGGACCATATTCCCAAAAACCAGCTTGAGCATCTCCATAAACCTCACAACTTGGAAAATAAAACCCACGTTCTAGTGCTAGTTTCATTACATTTTCATAATTCATCTAATTTGTTTCTCCATTGTTTTATACCAGTTCCTTAACAATTCTAACATTTTCAAAATCATCACGAGTATCATCAATTGGTGTTTCCAATACAATTGGGATTTTTTTCTTTGAAATTAATTTAATTACTGCAGTCATGCCCTCTTCTCCGATGTTTCCTAATCCAATATGGTAATGTCTATCTAAATTACAACCAATTTCCCCTTTAGCATCATTAAGATGTAAAATTTTTAGATTTTCCATACCCACATGTTTTTCAAATTCCTTGAAGGTATCTTTAACTCCTTTTTCAGTTCTCAAGTCATAACCTGATACAAATGCATGGCAAGTATCTAAACAAACTCCAAATTTCTTTGCAGGTTTTAACTGCTTGAAAATTTCACCTAATTGCTTAAAATCAGATCCTACTGAATTTTTTTGTCCCGCAGTATTTTCTAAAAGAATCATTACATCATTTTTTACTTGGCCAGCAGTTGTCAGTGCTTTAACTAATCGTTTTATTCCCTCCTCTTCACCTGTACCTAAATGACTTCCAAGATGAGTTACAAGATATGGAATTCCTAATTTCCCACACCTCTCTACTTCTTCAACTAAGGATTTTACTGATTTTTCGAAACCATCTGGTTTTGGACTAGAAAGATTAGGCAAATATGGCATATGAGCACAGGTAGCAAACTGGTCAATTTTACTAGCTTTTAACTTGTCTTTGAAATTTTTGATATCTTCTTCGGATAATTCTTTGGCATGCCATCCTCTTGGATTTCTTGTAAATATTTGAAATGCAGAACATTCTCTTTCAACAGCATTGTCTACTGCTTTATCTATAGAGCCGGAGATCGAAACATGGCAACCGATCTGCATGTTGACGAATTTACCTAAACATAATTTAAACCACCAACTGCGTTAAGATAAAAACCAGATTTTTAAGTAAATGTCAACAATCACTATTCATGATTACGCTTGGAAAAGATGAAATCGCAAAATACCCATTTTTAGCCGATGCTGGTCAATATCTAAAAGATAAAGGATTCACTCTTCAACAATTTGGAAAAGATCCTGATCTAAAATTATCTGTAGAAAAAGCCCTAAACAGAGTCCAAGTATCTGCCGATGGAAAAATCTACAAGTCAGATCTTATAGATGGTGAAGCCTCAAAAGATTACGTACTAGAGAGAGAAGTTTTTTCATTTCTTTTAGCCATAGTTTTATTGAAATTAACTGGAATGAGTACTCTTATCAAACGATTTTCTCTTGCAGAAGCGCGCCGTGCTGAAAAATATCTCGAAAGAGATCTTGCAAATATCACAGATGAATCAAAAAAAGAATTAGCTGTAAGAATTATTGATGATTTGTTTTCAATTCAAATTAAAAAACTAGATGATTATTTCATAATTCCTATTTCTAATTATCTTACACATTCAATTAATTTTCATGAAAGAGAATGGAAATTAATCAACAGACATGTAGAAAATGGTTTTGTTTTTCTTACACCTCACGAAACAGTAAGATTAATCCGAAAAGAACTAGGAAATTATATTAATTCAAAAATAATTAATGCAAAAACACCTTCTATGATTCCTGGATTTGAGGAGCCGGTTGCCAAGCTAGTTTCACTATCAAAAAAATTTGTTACTCATTCTGTTACTACCGGTGAATATCCTCCATGTATCAAACATGCAATCGAAATTCTTGAAAAGGGAGAAAATCTACCGCATTCTGGCAGATTTATGCTTGCAACCTTTTTACTTTCAAGGAATCAAACAGTTCAACAAATAGCTCCATTATTCAAAAATGCGCCCGATTATAATGAAAAAGTTACTTTATACCAACTAAATCATTTAGCTGGAACATCAGGTAGCGGAACTCAATATTCATGTCCATCATGTGAAAAATTAAAGACACAAAACCTATGTTTTCCAGTACCCGAATGCAATACTATCTTCAACCCACTCCAATTTGGAAAAAAAGAACGTAAATGAACGAAAAAGAAATTAAATTTTTAGAGGAATCCTTTAAAAAATATTATTTTGATCATTTTGATCTAATTCATGTCCCAGAAAGAACTTCTGAAAGGGAATTTGGATATCAAAAATTCAATTCTGGAATGGCACGTCATATCTCATTAAAAGATGATAAAGAATTACATCTCTTATTAATGCAAAATATCCCTTCTGATGTTTATTGTTCAAATGCATATTACTCATTTCCTAACTTATCAATGAAAGAAAAAGACTGGAAAGAAGCGGATCTTATTTTTGATATTGATGCTAAAGATCTGCATTTAGATTGTCGAAAAAACCACTGTATTACAAAATGTAATGAATGTAGTCAGATTTCGAAGGTAACTGATGTTTGTCAAAAATGTAAATCCACAAAATTAGAAACTAAATCACTTCCATGTAACAATTGTATTGAAGCATCAAAAAATGAAGTTATCAAATTACAAAACATCTTAGTTGAAGATTTAGGAATTGAAAAAAATAACATTCACGTATATTTTTCAGGAAATGAGGGATTTCATGTTTATGTATATAATTCTCAATTTCAAGAGGTTGGATCAAGAGAACGATCTGAATTAGTAGATTATATTATGTTCAAAGGGGCAATACCTGAAACTTTTGGAATGAAAAAAATAAAACCTAATCGTGCATCATTTCCTAATTTTGAAGATAAAGGTTGGAAAGGAAGATTTGCTAAAGAAATATTTGGTTCCAAATCAAAAAGGTCCAAAGTCATTTCAGAATTAATCAGTGTAGGATATTCAAATTTTCAAAAAAATCTGGAAACTCTGTCCGGAAAAATTGGCGCTCAAATTGATCCTAATGTAACAATGGATATTCACCGTATCTTTAGATTACCAGGTTCATTGAACAGCAAAAGTGGATTAACTAAAATTTTTTGTAAGGATTTGAAAACTTTTGATCCATATTCTGATTCTTCTTTTCTAGATGAAAATAGTGTAGAAATAAAAGCAAACTGCCCCGTTGAATTCAAACTTAGAAAAAAGAAATTTGGGCCTTTCTACGACGAGCAAATTACAGTGCCTACTTATGCCGCAGCGTATATGATTTGTAAGAATTTAGCAACAATCTATTAGAATTCATAACTCTTGACAATTTCTGACTGAAAATTTCATATTTTTAGGATTAAGGGCAGAAAAATTACTATAAAATTTGAATTATTCTGGTAAGACATTAATTTACCGAACAACAACGAACTTTGATTTTGTATAGCGCCGCTACTGATAAACAAGCTCCACCTCCTGACGCTGGAAAATACATTCGTCTGGGAATTGTAGCTATAATCGTAATTGCCATTGTGGCTATTGTAGGAAATCAAGCCGTAATTCTGTCGATGAACTTTACGGAATTTGGAGAAAAATTCACCAAACCACTATACTATTCTCTTGTATCTGCTTTAATTCTGTCTGCTATTGCTTTAGTTAGGGTAAATATCGTATCTAGATCTTCCATTTTTTGGTATGCAATAAAAACTGCTATCGGATTTATCGGTCAAGGACCACAACAATCAATATCAAACAATATTTCGAGCTTTAAGGATTTCAAGCTAAGCACACCCCAGTTTGTTATCTGGCAAATAACCAAAATTTTGCTATTTGGAGCATTTTTTGTCAACACAATGTTTGGGTTTGCAGCAATTTCTTTTCTTGATGGAAATACACTTGGTGTAGAAAATCTCCCAACATTATTCTCATTGCCATTTGTAACTCCAGATACTAATCCCAACTATGCAGCAGAACAAGTTGTTCCAATGATTCCAGCTTTGATTATTTTAATTCCATCTGTATTAGCAGCAATTGGTCTTCGTTTAGTTTTGTATGTTGGAATTCATAGAATTATTGATGTAATCACTTTATTTGTACAAGATTCCAATCAAGGAAA
>JACEMX010000172.1 GCA_013867335.1 Candidatus Nitrosomaritimum aestuariumsis | reverse complement strand
AGAATGATTGGAGTTGACCAAGGAAAATATTGTCCTGATTATGTTAAATTGGCAGAATCTTACGGTGCACAAGGAATTCGTGCAGAATCAATGGATGAGTTAGACAAGGCAATCAAATCTGCATTAAGCAGTGATGTTGCAACGGTAATTGACATTCCAATTGATCCTGAGGAAGACGTACTTCCATTTGTTGCTCCTGGAACTTCTCTTAGTGATATGGTGCTCCCATCATAAAGTGATTAGAGATGTGGGCAATTCTTTCTTTATTGGTAGAAAACAAACCAGGAATATTGTTCAAAGTAACTCATCTTTTCAGATCAAGAAACTTCAACATTGATAGTATTTCAGTGGGGGTAACTGAAAATCCTGATTACTCTAGGATGACTATAACCACATATGGTGATGAAAAACAAGTAGATCAAATTGTAAAACAACTCGACAAAATGATAGATACCGTTGAGGTGAAGCACCTTGATGAGCACAAAACAGTGTACCGTGAACTGAGTATTTTTAAGATTAAACTGAGTAATGCTAATGATAGTATGGAGATAAACAAATTGGCAAATGCATATGGTGGAAAGGTTCATGATGTTAAAAAAGACTCAATCATGGTCGAACTCACTGCCACACCTGACCAAATTGCCGCATTTGAAGAGCTAGCTGCCCCATTTGGAATAATTGATGTGGCACGAACAGGTGTCACTGCACTACAAAGGAGTGGGGCATGAGAATCAGAGTATTTGACACTACATTAAGAGACGGTGAGCAGACACCTGGAATTTCTCTATCACCAGATCAAAAATTAACAATTGCAAAAAAACTTGATGCACTAGGAGTTGATGCAATTGAAGCTGGGTTTCCAGTAATTTCAGAGGGGGAACTCAAAGCAGTTAAGATGATAACAAGTGAAGGACTATCTTGTGATGTTTGCGGTCTTGCAAGAGCTAACAAAAAAGATATTGACGCTGCAGTTGATGCTGGATTAAATTACATTCATGCTTTTATTGCAACATCTGATATTCATTTGGAATATAAACTAAAACTCACAAGAGAACAAGCACTTGAAAAAGCTATTGAGGCAGTAGAATATGGGAAATCAAGAGGACTACAAGTAGAGTTTTCAGCAGAAGATGCAACCCGAACTGATAGACAATTCTTGAAAAAAGTTTTTGGTGAAGTTGCAAAAGCAGGAGCTGATAGAGTTGATATTCCTGATACTGTAGGATATGCAACACCAGAGTACATCGCAGAAATTACTAAAGATACAATAGAGGCCACGCATCTTCCAGTGAGTCTTCACTGCCACAATGATTTTGGTTTAGCAGTAGCTAATGCACTATCTGGAATTAGATCAGGAGCTCAATGTGCACATGTGACAATTAATGGGATTGGAGAACGAGCAGGAAATGCTTCGCTTGAAGAATTTGCAATGGGATTACAGTGTTTGCAGTGGGACCAAAAATATGAAACTGGAATTAAATCTGAATTAATTTATGAAACATCTCGTTTTATCTCGAAACTTGTAGGAGTACAAGTTCAGCCCAACAAGGCAATTGTAGGTGACAATGCATTTGGTCATGAATCAGGCATTCACACTCATGGTGTACTTAGTAATCCTTTGACCTATGAGCCTATTAGCCCTGAATTGGTTGGCAGAAAACGCTGGCTTCAGGTAGGAAAACATGCAGGAATTCATGGAATGAATGCAATGCTTGAAGAATATGGTATTACTCCAACTGAAGAACAGGCACATCAGATTTTAGACCAGGTAAAGGTCATTGGAGATCTGGGAAAACAAGTAACTGACGTTGAATTATTATCCATTGCATCCGAAGTATTAGGAGATGCAGGAATCAAAAGAATTGTCCATCTTACAGGGTTCTCTGTATCCACTGGAATCGGAACAATGCCTTATGCGTTTGTAAAACTAAACATTGATGGAGAGGATTTCATTGGAACTGATTATGGTGTAGGACCTGTTGATGCGGCACTTAACGCCATCCAGAAAATCACAGGAAAAATTTCTGAAATTAAAATTAAAGACTATGGGTTAGCATCAATCTCTGGTGGCTCTACTGCACTATGTGAAGTAACTGTTCGTATTGAAGATGCTGGCAGAAACAAAGTATCTGCAAAAGCAATTGGTGAGGATATTGTAACTACTAGTGTCCAAGCAGTAATTGATGGAATTAACAGAATCATGCTCAAAAAAACACTCAAAGAAAAACTAGCAAAAAACTAAGTTCTATTTTTTTAAGAAATTTGTAACTCTTTTGCTTTTAACAATGACTCTGAGAGACAACCTCTTTTTGGTATTTTTCTTTTCCTTGTCTGCTTCTTGGACCACAACGTAATCGTCTTGTACAACAAGGACAAAAGAGGCCATCCCACTGAATGAAAATTTCACAATACTGACATCTTTTTTGGCCGTTGGCATATCGTCCAGATGATCGTGATTTTTTAACTTTGTAATCCTTACATTTTTCAGTACATTCTGCCATCTTTATCTATTTGACATTCTCAAAGGATTATTTCGTCCCTATGTCCAATTATTGATTTTGAGAATTCTTAGAATAGTGTATATATTTGATTCACGTAATATAGTACATGTTTTTGGAGTAAAAGAAACTAAAATAAAAAACCGTTATTTTGTGCCAATAAACAAAGTTTCTAGTTGTATTGTTTACTGTCAATAAAACTAATCATTTAAAATTCCCTTACTTGAAAAACCATTATGTATAAAATATCATTAATAACTGGAGATGGAATCGGTCCAGAATTATCCGAGTCTGCAATTTCAGTTCTAAATACAATTAATGACAAAACAGATGTGAAATTTGAGATCACCACACTACTAGCTGGTGACATAGCCATAAAAGAGAAAGGAAAGGCCTTACCTGATGAGACACTTGATGCAATAAAAAACTCTGATGTATGTTTGAAGGCGCCTGTTGGGGAGAGTGCAGCAGATGTAATCGTGGTGTTGAGGAGGATGCTTGACCTTTATGCAAACATCAGGCCTGCGAAATCATATCCTCACATGCCAGCTTTACGTGATGATATTGACATGGTAATCGTAAGGGAAAATACTGAGGATCTTTACACTGGTAAAGAATTCAGCTTGGGAAATTCCTCTGTTGCTTTGAGAATTATTTCTGAAGATGCCTCTAAAAGAATTGCAAAGTATGCGTTTGAGACTGCAAAACAACGAAATGGAATGAAGAAAGTTACATGTGTTCACAAATCAAATGTAATGAGAATAACTGATGGCATGTTTGCAAAAGCCTGCTCTGAGGTAGCAAAGGAGTATCCTGATATTACTTTTGAACAAATGTATGTTGATGCATGTGCTATGAACCTAATTCGTCAACCACATCAGTTTGATGTTGTTGTAACTACCAATCTTTTTGGGGATATCCTATCTGATGAATCATCTCAGGTTGTTGGAGGACTTGGAATGGCTCCTGCTGCCAATATTGGTGACAAATTTGCCTTGTTTGAGCCAGTTCATGGTGCTGCATTTGATATTGCAGGACAAAACATTGCAAATCCATCATCATTTTTACTGTCAATTAAGATGATGTTTGACTGGTTAGGTGCAAAACACAATGATACAAAATGTATTGAAATTGGCGAGAAATTAGAATCTGTAATTTTTGGTCTTGTAAAAGATGGAATAAAAACAAAAGACATTGGTGGAGATAAAACCACAACAGAATTCACCAAAGAAATCACTGATAGACTATAGATCAAAATTTTGATTTTACTTTAGGTATATCCTTAAAGATTGCTATTTTTTTTAATGCAAGAATAGATTCCCTAGATGAACATATGCACAATCGTCAGAGCAAAAACTTGATTTTTTTGGGACAAAATCTTCTCCGCAATTTCGACATTTTGACATAATGTTTTACTTGATTTTTTGCAATTAAGCATGTGTAAGTACAAAAACAATATTACATCACTAAAAATTAATAATATTTTCAAAATACCTAAAAAGGTAATTTTTTAGATTCTTCTAATTCCAATAATTACTGTTAAAGGAACTCCTACATACATTCCAACATTCAGCAAGATCAGCGATATCCCATATCCTAACACTTCGGCATCTGTGTGCATATCCACATGATTTAGAATAGATAGGGATGAAATCATTGGAGTAATGGCAAGTTTTACTCCCTCTTTGAAAACTGGATTTTCACGCTCAAAATCTGCTATTTGAGGGCTGAAAGAGTAGTATATGCTGTTGAATCCTTCGATAAAGGCTAAACCTGATTCTGTTTGTAGTAGTTTGTTATCCCTTAACTCTCTAAGTTGCTGGACTTGTGGGGCAAGCTCTGAGCCATATGTTGCAGTTGCAATAAGGCAGCCTCCACCAATTCTTTCTTCAATCTCTGAGATTGCCTCAGAACCCGTTTCTTCCACCTTGTCGGCAATTTCTTGTCTTTCGTCTTTTGTTTCCTCATACGATTCCAGTCCTTTCTGATAAGCTTCATTTCCAACATCCACAATCACATCTCCTGCTTCTTTACCTGCTTCTAAAACCAATTCACCTGTCTCTTTTCCAGCATCTATAATCGCTTGACTTGCATCTTCAGCTTTGTCTTTTAGTTCAGGTTTTGTATCTTGTTTTATCAAAAAATTCAGTTTGCTTGTTTCATCAACATATTTTGCCTCCACTACATACGTCATACCATCTTCGAAATCATTTTTTGCAGTATCTATGTTAAATGAAAAAGGCCAAGCTGTATTTTCAAAATATTCTGTGGGCTTAGCTTCTGGTAATAAAATTTGATTCCATATTATTTTTCCTGTACCGAGTTCAGTAACTGTAACTTTTACTAATTGATCTTCTATCGGATTGTCTCCGTAGAGGTACCCTTGATAAGTTATGTTCTCTCCATAATCGATGTTTCTCTTATCTGCATCCATTGCTATTTGACCATGCCAAACTAGTGAATATGGTAAGATGACAATATCTCCATACATCTTTTGCTCGTTTGATGTCTCCTTACATGCAGGTCCGTATTGGGTAGTATCAGTTTCTAACCCATCTCGAATGTAGATGAGACAAAATCCAACGGTATCTCCAACTTCTAAATTCATGTCATTTGAGTCCTCTGACCTTAATGGTTTTGAAAACTCAATGAAGTTTCGGGTATCATCATGCTGTGCGGCACCTACTCCACTTCCTTTAGGATCAGCAACCCATTGACTCCCATCAAAATGCCTATCATAAACAGTTCCCGTGCCTAAAACGCCCCCTGCATCATCATTTAGATCAAGAATTCCATTATGCGTATTATCGAACATAATTGTCACCTGATCATTTGGGGTCAAAAGATTATCAATTACATACAATCCAAAATACAAATTCTCGTCATCATTCATTACAAGAAGCATGTTGCTATCAGATTTTCCTCCAAAGACTGGAATAACATGTGCCCCATCCCATTCTCCAAGGGATCTGAGTCCATCAATAGTTGCTGTGCCATAACCTGATAATGAATCGCCATAATGTGCAAATGCCTGATTAGAAATTAATGTAAATGAAAAAATTACCGCAAGGGTAAGTATCATCCATATCTTTGAAATACTCAACAATACTCTTTTTTGAAATCTGTTTAAAAGTCAATCCATAGAATCATACCTTGTTCTTTTATTTTCTGACGATTTTTAAAAAACCTACTCCAAAAAATTTTAGTTTTAAAACATTACTGTTATTTTGACTTTGAAGTTTTTTTATTATTTTTGGGAATTGATCAATAATGCAAAATGAGCAATGCGGGATATGTTGGAATTTGAAATATGACAAAGAGGGAAGAGAAACTCATGGGGCTTTACATCCACATGATTTTTCACCATTTGATTTTTGTGTAAAATGTAAAGAACCAAAATTTGATCATCAAGGTTTTCTAACTCATCCAAACGAATTTGATTTGGAGTATTCCTTTTTCACACATCATGCATTTGTCTCATCTATTACCCAAAAAAACAATTCACAAAAACGGAAAAAATTAGTTTTTGCTCTTGCCGGAATCGCATCTATTGTTGCCACTGCAAATACTAACTTGATGAATCTGTTTTATTGAATCTCTTTATTCATAAATCTCCAATGCTACACAATCCAAGTATTTTTGAAATAATTACTCATATTGAGTGTAAAATTAGCTAATCTGAGAACTTTAGAGTTACTGAATTTTCAGTAGTTGCCACTTCTCCATCTTTTTCTAATGTGGATTGAATGATTGCCTCCAAGAATGCCTTTAAGAATATAGATCCATTCTTTCCAAACTCATGATGGACACTGACCGTCCTGAGGCTTTCTTCTTTTTGCATATCGCACATTCCATAACCACAATGCTCAAAATACATCTTGATGAACTCTGTTATGGATTCAGATGTTAGTTCTTTCCATTTGAATAAAATAAAGTCCTTGGGCTCCTTTGAGCCAACTGATTTTGCAAAATTAATGATGTTTTTTTCATCCAGAGAGTTGAGCAACTCGCGAAATGAGCCCTTGCTCATCTCTACCATTCCAAACTTTTTCATATACTGGTCCAACTCTACATGGTCTCCGAAAATTTGATTTGCCAAAGTGTTCATGCTAATTCTTTTTTCTTCGGCCTCTTTTCTTAGTCCTTTTTCATATTTTTCATCTATTCGAAATGTGATGGTGGATGTTTTTTTGCTCAAATCCAATTATGCTTGCAATTGATTGCAGTATAAACTTCTTGATTATATTTTACAAAAACCTCTTTTTGTCATGAAACAAATTTCCAAAAATCTAACTATATCCTCAGAACAGCTAAGCCAGGATATGGCACAGCAAAAACCTATGCTTGTGTTTGACCTACGTTCATTAGAGCAGTTTGAACAATCTCATGTGGACGGGTCTGTTCATGCAGTTTGTGATGCGCAAGCAAAAGAGAAGATTTTGCCTAAAATCCCAGAAAACGTAAAGATTGTGTTAATTTCAGAGCCTGAAGAAATTTCAAAAGAAATCGCACAGATGATGAATGAATTTGGACTCGATGCTTACTATCTGAAAGAAGGTTTCTCCAGTTGGAAGGGAAATCTTTCCACAGGAAAAACAGGCAAGCATATCACTGCTGAAGAATTAGAATCAACCCTGGATGAAAAGTTCTTGCTAGATGTAAGGGATTCTGATGAGTTTTCTGAATATCGAATCCCTGGAAGTGTCAATATTCCGCTAAAGGATCTATTTAACCCGAAGATACTGGAGAAGATCCCTCACGACAAAGAGATTGTAACAATTTGTCCACATGGAAGCAGGGCAATGATTGCCGGTTTTGCTCTATCACGAGCAGGAATCTCCTCTCAAACTCTTGCAGGTGGATTAACCAATTGGAATCAAGTACTAAAACCAGTAACTGTGGTATCCGAACCAATACAAATCATTCAAGTACAAAAGATTGGAAAGGGATGCCTATCACACATTGTAGTGTCTAATGACGAAGCAGTGGTGATAGACCCCCTCTATCCTGTTGAAAGATACACTGAACTTGAAAAACAAAATGGTTTCAAGATTACAAAAATCTTTGACACTCATCAACATGCTGATCATGTCTCTTCTGCGAGAGATTTGGCAGAGGTAACTGGTGCAAAACTATATCTCTCTCAATACGAGGGGTATGACTTTGATGCAAATTTTGTTGGCGATGCAGACCAATTTGCTTTTGGGAACACAAATTTGAGAGTCCTTCATACTCCGGGACATACTCCGGGAAGCCTTAGCTTTGTCGTAGATGAAAAATATGTCTTTACAGGAGATATCCTATTTGTAGAGTCCATTGGAAGACCTGATTTGAGAGACAATGCCGAAGAATTTACTGAAGAATTGTATGCAACTCTTCACAAAAAATTACTTCAACTCCCACACTATACTCTGGTATTTCCAACCCATCATGGACAAGATATTAGTCCGGTAGATGGTGCATTTTATTCTACCATCCAACAATCCAAGAATCTTCCTTGGCTTGATATTCCAAAACCAGAATTTATCCAAAAGGTAGTAGCAAAAACTCTTCCAAGACCGATGAATTACAGAAAAATCATTGCAGTCAACAAGGGAGAAATTGAATTAGTTCTAACTGAGGTGCCTGATTTGGAGATTGGTCCAAACAGGTGTGCGGTGGATGCCAGTTGAGTTTCTCTTAGATCCACTGGCGCTGTTTCTTTCTATTTTGTCAGGGATGGCAGTAGGACTAAGCTTGGGTTTGCTTGGGGGTGGAGGTTCTGTCCTTGCGGTTCCTTTACTTTTGTATGTTGTCGGAGTAAAAGATGTTCATGTTGCAATAGGGACATCTGCATTAGCTGTTGGCACTATTGCTGCCATCAATCTAATATCTCATAAAAGAAAAAACAATGTTCAACTCAGAACAGGATTTGCATTTGCATTACCTGGACTGGGAGGAACGTTGTTGGGTGCTCAATTGGGATTGCTTACTCCTTCTGAAAACTTAGTGATGTTCTTTGCATTATTCATGGGAGTGGTAGGATTTTTGATGTTAAAGAGAAAAACCGCCCAATATGACGTACAAAGCTCTGGAAAACAGTCATTGGTAGTGTTATCAAAAAAGAACATTCCTCTATCAGGATTTTTTGTTGGAGCCCTTGCTGGTTATTTTGGAATAGGGGGAGGATTTTTGATTGTACCTACTCTAATGTATTCGGGAGGACTCAACATCCTTCAAGCAATAGGCACATCCCTGGTATCTGTTAGTGCTTTTGGATTGACAACAGCTAGCAGCTATTTTGTTGCAGGACACGTGGAAATTACTGTCGCCTTCTTGTTTGTAATAGGTGGAGTGATGGGGGGTCTTTTTGGAGTAAAGTTAACTGACAAGATTCCAAAAGAGTCTCTTGGCAAAATATTTGCAGTGGTGCTTTTTGTAATTTCTGCATACATTTTGTCAAGAACTTTATTTTTCTAACTTTTCAAATAATTGTTTTGATACATTACATTTGAATGAATAAAATAAAAAGAAAAGTGATGAAGTATTCTCTATATTCTTGGCATTACACTAAGCTTTGTCTTTGCAGTAATTGCAATTATTGAAACTATTGCAATTCCTAATATCATAGCTGCGATTGTTCCAAATTCTGGAATGGCAAAGGTACCAATAATCTCTATGGTTTCTGTTCCTGCAGGAACTTCTATTGTTAGTGTTCTGTCAGTAGATGTTTTTGTTTCCTCAAAGGCAACTTCTTCATTGTCAACTAGGACAAAAAATTCGTCATCTTCATCACCAATTGTTGCATCAACAACATCTCTTGGTAATGTAACTGTGATTTGACCATCATCAGTTGAATCAACTTCTATGATTACAGAATTTTGGCTTCCATCAGCTGTCATGCTTGTTACTTGCCCACCTGAAATTTCATGATCTAAAGATACTGAAACTTGAGATTCTTCAGCAGGTTTCTCTGAGATTAATTCAGGCTGTGGTGTACTTGTTGTTGTTACTTCTGCCGTTCCAACATTTACAATTCCTTCCATCCATGGATGAACCATGCAAAAGTAAGGAAATGTACCTGCTTCTTCAAATGTGTGAGAGAAAGTTGTACCTGCCATAAACAGACTGCTATCAAATACGCCTGATGGACCATCAGATGCGCTTCCTGCAGTTACTGTGTGAGCTGCGGAGTCATCATTTGACCAGGTTACCTCTTCACCTACATTGATTGTTATCTCGTAGGGTATGTAGCACTCGTTTGTTGCCTCACACCCGGGAACGGATGTTCCTTGTGGAGTACTGACAGTTGCGACTTCGGCAAATGCATTAGAAATGCCTAGTGTCATTGCAATTGTAAAAACTGCCAATAGAGAGAAAACGGGTTTACTGTGCATTTTCATTAATCAAACAATTTTTGGCAAAAATAAAAAACTTGTCATTTCTCATAAATTAAAAACCTAAAGATCTACGTAGAATACTGGATTTTATTCACAAATACCAACCTTGTTTGAATTGTGAGGGATCTTGATGATTCCTCTGGTTAATTTCATCCGGAATGTATTCCTCATAAACAAGGTAATTTTCTTAAGTGATCCTTGTGGAGGGATGATCTAATTTCTTTTTGGAAGGTATGGTATTATCGCACGAACAAACTCCATAAAGTTCTTAGTTTGCATATAGACTGTTCCAGGCCCGACAATTTCCATTACTAATGCCTCTCCTCCAAACAAGGATGTCTTGTAACTTCCATGTTTTGTAACTCTGTACTGTGCAGTAGAGCTTAATGCTACTAGCTGATAGTTATCAAGAATCATTTTTTCTCCTGATTCTAGCTTTTTTGAGACAATTCCTCCCCATGCATTAACGAACATGTCTCCCGTACCCATTGTCTTAAGCATGAATAGGTTACTTCCAAAAATTCCTTTGGTGAATCCCTGCCATTGAGTATCAAGTGTAATGCCTTCAGTTGAACCAATAAATGCACCCGACTGTATTATGAACTCTTCATCTACATGAATAACCTCGATATCTCCTAACATGTTTCCTGTGAGCCCAAGCTTACAGTCATCCTCATGTGCGATAAACTCGTTTACAAAAAATGATTCTCCTCCAAATGCCGCTGCTTTGAGTGACTTTAGAAAACCACTTTTTCTCATTCTAGTGTTTGTTTCTATCTCTCCTTTGATGTATACCATTGCTGCAGCTTCAGCAGTGATGGTTTCTCCTTTGTTTAGGGTAAATTCGATTAATCCCATTGGATTTTTTATGATTTCATATTGCATGTCAGAAAAAACAAAGAACTTAAAATTAAGATTTTGCCAAAATTGAAATGATCGTGAAGGCTTTCTCTAAAAAATACTACTGGGAATAAAGCATACCTTAAGGTCTATTAAGAGCAAAAAAAGGTAAAGATGGTGAACAAAACAAAAATTTTGAGTATTGCGATTTGTTCCTTACTTGTTGTATCTTTTTCAGGTCAAAATGTATTTGGTTATGGTGGACCTCCTGCTCAAAGCAGCAGCGGAAATTACACTATTGAAATTTACTCTGATGAGAAATCCTACAATCTTGGAGACTCGCTTGTTATTTCCGGCAATGTTAACAAGTACAGTGAGGATAGAAGTTTACAAATCACAATATTTGACTCTCAACGAAGTCTTATCTTAAATGAAAAATTCCCAGTAAATTCTGATACCTCCTTTTCTCATGAAATCGTTTTGGGTGATGACTTTGCTGAAGGGGAATATACTGCTAGGGCCCAATATGGAAGCTCAAAGGTTACTGTGGAAAAGTTTTCGTTTACAGTAATTGCAGGTGATACTATACAAGAATCAGGCACAAAAATCCCGGACTGGATTAAAAGTAATGCTGGATGGTGGGCCGATGGACAAATCGATGACAGCTCATTTGTTCAAGGAATTCAATTCTTGATTAAAGATGGATTGATGGTAATTCCTGCCACTGAGCAAGGTACATCTTCAGACACTAATGAGATTCCAGACTGGATAAAACAAAATGCAAGATGGTGGGCAGATGGACAAATCGATGACAGCTCCTTCGTTCTTGGCATTCAGTTTTTAATTAAAGATGGCTTGATGAAAATTAGCCAATAATCTCAAACTAGATTTGCTGGTATTTTTCTTGGATTGATTAAAATTTCATGTTTGAAATTTTTATGCAACATTGTGTTCATGTACGGTGTATGACCTAATTCTATATTAGAAATAGCAATACAACTATGTTACAACACGTCTTATGTTATCGTTACACGTTACAGATAATTCCTATTATTCTGAATCTATTATCTGAACATACTGCATCTTGGACAGTCTTTGTATTCAACTGGAAACAAAGCTTTGCAAAGATAACATTTTTTTGTACTTTCTATTATTTCGTTGCTAAATTCTTTTTCAACAATCACTTGTACCATAAACTATAATGCACTTATTTTTACATAACTAATCTCTAAACATCTAGCTTACAAGTTATAATAATAGCTAGAATTAATTTTGAAAAATTTTATGAAAATTATTTTTCATTGACTTAACTTTTTGTAATGATTGCAATAAACTAATCTTACACAATTTTGATTTTAACCTTAAACTTTCTTTGATGAAAAAATTAATTGTTACACTGTAATATGAAATTTGAAAACAAGAAAATTAAATTAGAATGGTATGATTTTTACTATCTTTCGCAACCAAATCCATCATAATTCCCATCAAATTTGTGGGGATCTGGTTGTAACACTGTGAATTTCTTTTGTGGTATATCTTTACAATCCAAATCAGGCGGTGGAGATGGTATGCAAAAGTCCGGATATGATGGGTCACAATTTTCTGATTCTGTTACCTCTATGCTGAGATTCGGTTTAGAGTCTGCACATCCATGTTTTTGTGCCCACTTTTCTGATGAAAATTCTGATTTTGAGCAAAATTCGGTGGCCAAATACCCTAGATTAGCATCTAGTAGTTCTGAATTAAGATTTCTATCATTGCAGTAAATTACCGCCACAATTCTACCGTAACTTCCCTCCGTTTGACCATCATCCTCATCAACTAAAGCAATAGAACCGACAGGACAAATATCGTCAATAAAATCTAGTGCCTCTTCTCCACCCGTATCCCCAAGTTCGGGTGCAGAAGACATTGCAAACCTAATAGAATGCTCGTTAATTCTAATTGTATCCCCATCAATTACTTGAGTGACTTGCCCTGAAAAACATCTAGCATTTCCTGAGCATTTATCTTCAGTTAGTCCAGGGCCTGGTGGTATAGTTTGTTTTGATGGTGTGTCTATCACAATTATTTTATTTGAAACCAAAAATTCAATTCCTTTTACAAAGTCTAAATCAGTAATCTTACTTTCAGACCACCACTGTGCATTGTTTTTAATCCATACTGGAACTTTATTCGTATCTCTGTCTTTGATTTCAAATGCATTTACCAAATGTAACTCTCCTTCAATTTCTGCATAAACGACATAAGCTCCGATTTGAGAGTCTGATGTAATCTCCATTGTTGCAGCAAATGTTCCATCTCTTGATATTGTAGTAAGGATTAGTTCTGATTTATCTGGTTGGATAATTGTTAATGTCAATGGTCCTGTGTGTTTTATATCAAAACTGCCTGAAACCTGAACAAATTCTGCTTGACGGCTAGCTGGCAAGGTGTAAGTAGCTGTGATATTTGGAATGTCTTCTGCCGGTGAAACTGAAATTAGTATAATTTTATTATCTATCAAGTATTCTATTGCTTGTAAAAACTCTCTCTCTGTAATTGCATCTGTTGCCCACCACTGCGCTGTATTTTTAATCCATGATGGGATTTCAACTAAAGTAATCCCTGGATCATGGTCATTGTAGTCGGTAAATTGAGCATAAATCGGATTAATGACAATTGATACAACAAACATCAATATCCCAATTATGATGATTTTTCGCTGCACAAAAAAAAGTAAAACCATTCAAGTATTAATGATTCTAAAGAGTTGTAGGTAATTATTTCAAAACTTTGTAATGTGTCTCTATCAATTGATCATATTTTTTGGTTTTAATTAATTCAAGTTTAATTTCATTTTCTATGTTTTCGAAAAGCGGTATTCCTTTTCCCAACAGCACTGGGATGAATGATATTATTATCTCGTCTATTGCTTGATTTTTTAGAAAAGCTGCGATAATTTGAGCTCCTCCAACTAGCCATATGTTTTCCCCTGCACCAAGAAAACCACTTTCTATGAACTTTTCAACATCGAGAAGAAATTCTATATTTTCGTCTGTATTTTGATTAGTTCTGGTAAAAACTAATGATTTTTTGTCATTGTATGGGTATTTACCAAATGTCAGTATTTGCTCATAGGTGACTTTGCCAATAATTACGGTGTCTATTGATTTGTAAAAGTCATTATATCCTGATTCGGCGTTTTCTGGAAGCCAATCCACACTTCTATCTTCTTTTGCAATAAATCCGTCCAAACTTGATGCAATGTACGCTGTGACTTTTGTCATGGTAAATGCTGTTGATTTGGGGTTATAATCTTAGATTGAAATGAATTAGAATTTCGATAAAATAAGAATTATTTCCAGATGGAGTTACCTTTTGGTCACTGTGAGGTATATTAGTTGAAAAGATTCCATATTATCTTGAGAAAAAATGGCCCAAGTTTGCTCTGGACTTTGTGATAGACTCAAAAAAGAATCAAAAGCTGAAAAATTAAAAAAATTCTCAAAATTTTTGCCTGGTAACTTTCGTTATTCAAATGGGCAAAAGTGGTGCGCTCTATGTGCCCAGTACATCATAACTGAATCTTATCTTTGTCCATGCTGTAAAACTCGCTTACGCTCTAATCGCAGAAATAAAAACCGAGCAAAAATGATTGCTCCATTAGAAGTAAAACAATCTAAAAAATAATTTCTAATTAATCAAACAGGTTTTAACTTTGAATTAATCTTAGTCTTTTCTTTTTCTAACATCTGATTTAGGTGGATTAAGCGACCAGAAAAATAATGCAATGCAAATTGGAATCATAATTAGCAATAATGCCACTACGGAAATGGTATAGAACATTGGATCTAATCCTGGAAAAAATGGACCAGGAAAAACGGCATATAACCATAAAAACCCTACAAAAATAAGAACAACTTTGTTTCGCTTTAGTAGCTTTTTCCATCCTAATCGTCTTTTTTTGATATAGCACTCTTTGCAACGGGTACGGTCATCTGTCATACAATTAGTGCAACAAGTCTTATCGCAAAAGTAGCATATTCTATCTCCAAACAAAGAACCACAAAAATCACATTTGTGCATTATAGTAGATCCGTTTCTTTGAATTTATCTCTTTTTTACCATAATTGCCAATTTTTATAAATTGCAAATTTACCTGTTCAACTATGGTTGATTGCTGTATTTGTAAGGCAAACAAGGCAACTGGAAAAATTACTGATGGTAATCCAAAGTACAAAGGAAAGCCCATCTGCAAAGAGTGTGCGGGTTATCGTAAATTACTACGAGAAACTAAGTAGATTCCGAATCTGATTTCTTATTTTTGGCAACCCATTCTTCGTACTTTTTGATTAAGTCATCTACATCGGACTTGTTTTCTGAATAGGTGACAATTACTCCAAAGGCACCGTCCTTATGATGGCCTCGAGCAAAGTATCCCCAGAAATTATCTGGTAATTTAACAAAGTTTTTTTCATCATGTGATACTCCTATGAGGTTATTGCCAAGACTTTCTGCTACTTTTTTTGCATCTTCTTTTTCAATCATGCACTATACAAATACCTCTCCAAATAAAAATATGATTTTTCAAAAAACAATCAAATCTCATGTTTTACAATCCTATTTTTCAAATCTCACAACATATGTTAAAATTGAAATGTACTAAAAATAATTTCTTAATGCACTTACTTGAACTGAAGGAAAAATTATTATCTTAGAGTAAATTTTGAAATTATTTTTTTAGGTATAGAAATTGGATACTCTGATTCACAAAAAGGACATACCATTAAATTTCTCTTTTTTTCCAAAGGTACCTCTACTAACTGTTTTACACAATTTGGACATCTAGTAAATTCGCCCATATTTTAAGCCAATTTTTATGATATTTAGCAGAATGTCATTTAGAAAGAATTCAGACGAGTTTTGTTTTAGTTGAACAAACTAAATTCTATTAGGACTAATCAAATTAACAAACCAATTTTTTAGATGATTAGGGTTTCAGCCTGTCTGGATCTCTTGGATATAGTACAACTTCACGCACATTATCAATTCCAATCAATGTGGTCATTAGTCTGTCAAGACCCATTCCCCATCCAGAATGTGGTGGCATACCCCAGTCAAATGCCTGCAGATGGTCTGCAAAGTCTGCAGGGTCCAACCCTTGTTCTTTGAGTCTTGCCTTTAACATGTCTGGATTATGTAATCTGGTTCCGCCAGATGATAATTCCAAATATCCAAACTGCAAATCAAACGAACGAGAAAGTTCTGGGTCTTCGTCTTTCTCTCTAATGTAAAATGGTTTGAGTTTCATTGGCCAATCAGTCAAGAAGAAAAATCCTGGATGATTCTCGCCAATGATTCTAAGGTGAGAATCAAGCAAATCATCTCCAAATTCTACTTTCTCGCCTGCAGCCTTTACTTCGTCTATTGCTTGATTGTATGTGATTCTCTCAAATGGGGATTTTGGCACTTCAATTGTATGGCCAATTACCTCTTGCTCTTTTTTGCAGTTCTCTGAGGTAAATCTATAGACATTCATAACAAGAGATTCTAACACATCCATCACATCATTGTAATCCATGAATGCAGCCTCAATATCTACTGAGGTAAACTCGCTTAGATGTCTACCTGTGTGGGATTTTTCAGCACGATAAAAATTTGAAATCTCAAAAACTCGCTCAAGTCCTATGGTCATCTGCTCTTTGTATAACTGGGGGCTTTGTGCCAAATATGCAGTCTTGCCAAAGTATTCTAATGAAAATAAATCTGCGCCGCCTTCTGATGCTGAACCAATAATTTTCGGAGTTGTAATTTCAATGAATTTTTTCTCAACAAATGTTTTTCTCAAAATTTGCAAGACGTGGGAACGAAGTTTAAAAATCGATGCTGTCTTTTGATTTCTCATATCAAGTGCTCTGTGATTAAGACGTGTGTCAATATTGCTCTCAACTCGACCTATGGGGTCTACTGGTAATGGATGAATTGCTTTACCTAGCACATCAATCTCGTCTGCTTTAATCTCAAAATCAAAATCACGAGCCTTTGTTTCTTGGACTACTCCTTTCACCGCTACTACGCTTTGACGATTAATTTCTCCTAGGTTATCATTTAGTTCTCCTTTTACTATAACTTGAGAAATTCCTGAGACATCACGTAGTGTGATAAATGTCATCTTGCCTAGCTTTCTGAGATCCTCAATCCAACCTCCTAAAACAACTTGTTTTCCAATTAAATCGGAAGTTAGCTCTGCAATATCATGTGTCTTGACAAATCCCAAACTTTTTCACCGTCTTTTGTTCTCAAATTCTATCTCAATGTCAAGGTTTCGGGCATCTTTTACTATTTGAACGACCGTTTCAGTGTTAATTGGGAATCTGGGGGTCCATTTGCCTGAGACTATTGCCTTTGTTTTTTGAATTCCACCCGGTGCCCATACATTATTGATGGACAAAATCTTGGTTGGAAAAAACATATCTTCGATGAATTTTCTGTCATTTTCTTCTGCTTCCACTAACCAAATCTTGCCCTGAAATTGGTCTTGAATTAACCTGTACAATGTTCTACTTTGTCGAATTGCCATGATGTCTTCTTTTGAGAAAGATAGTACAAAATTACCATCGAACTCTTTGCATGAATGCAAAGTGAATTTGTCTACCTCTGAATTTGTCTTTGCGATCTGCGCAAGTTTAATTGATGCATCTACATCTGCCTTTGTAAGTTGTCCTTCCTCTACTTTCTTCTCACATTGAGGACAAAGAAGAGAGTTTTTTGCATCAAAGTTACATATTGGAAGATTCATGGATTTCGACTTTATTCATTCTGCCAAAGTTGTTTATATCCTTTAATGAAAAACACAAAAGCAAGAGTCGATCTAAGAAATTATGAAGTTATCAGTTAAAGATCTTACTGCAAGATATTCTTCTTCAAATGGTCCAGTTTATGCAGTTGAAGATGTTGATTTTGATCTCGAAGATGGTCAATCAATTGGGATTGCAGGAGAGAGTGCATGTGGAAAAAGCACATTGGGGTTATCCATTATTCGTATGCTTTCAGGAGGAAAGGTGCAAGGAAAAATTGTTTTAGGTGATGATTCAATTTTAGATCTCTCAGAATCAGACTTTGATAAAAAATTCAGGTGGAAAAAAATCTCAATGGTATTTCAGGGTGCAATGAATACACTAGATCCAGTCTTTACAATTAAAGACCAATTCATCGAAGTTTTAAAGCAACATGACTTTGATGGTGACATTCAAAAAACAATTGAAGATGCAATGCATTCAGTTAGTCTTGATAGCTCGGTTTTGAAGAGATACCCTCATGAACTAAGCGGTGGAATGAAGCAAAGAGTAGTAATTGCAATGGCACTTCTCCTAAAACCACGATTTGTAATTGCAGATGAGCCTACTACTGCCCTCGATGTGTTAATTCAGGCACAAATTGTCAATCTTTTGAAGGATCTAAAAAAGCAAGGAATGTCTTTTATGTTAATCACACATGACTTGGCAATATTATCTGAGATTGCCGATAAAATCGGAATCATGTATGCAGGTCAAATGGTAGAGTTTGGCTCATCGTATGATATTTACAAAAACCCAAAACATCCTTACACTCAAGGACTGCTAAAATCTATCCCGACATTACATGGGGACAAACCCTCTTACATCAAAGGAAACCCTCCAAGTTTATTGGAGCCACCAACTGAATGTCGTTTTATAGAAAGATGCCCTTTAGCAATTGACAAGTGCAAAAACCTGCCACCAAAAATAAAGACCAAGACAGGTTATGTTCAGTGCTGGTTGTATGAAGATGAAGAATTAACTTGATAGATAATCTCTATCGATTTTCTCTAGATAAATTTCCTGAATTTCTGAAATCTCTCTTCCAGTTGTATTTTTAATAATCATTTTGGCATAATTTATCAGGTCTGATTCTGTTCCTTTCTTTTCCATCTCTTCTATTTTTTCAAAAATAGATCTCTCGAACTCCATTACTCCTCTAAGCTCTCCACTTAGCTCTTCGATGTTCATTTTTTGATAGTCCTTCTTCTCTCTTTGGTTTGCCTCATCGATTAGTTTTCTGACATCCTCACCTTTCATTGCTTTATTCTCAACTTTATTCTAAAAAAATGTTAATTTTGATTCTTTTTTTTGTGTTCTAGAATATGTTTGAGCCCATCGGTCATTGAAAGTGAATCCAAATCAATATCGCAATATGGGCACTTCAAGGCTCTATTGACTTTCTGAATACTTTTTCACAATTGGTAGACAAGAATCAATAATTCTCAAAATTTCGCTTCGAATTACTTTCTTGTCAATTGATATCCAAATTCTTATTTTTCCTACTGCAAAGGATATGATCTGAACCTTTTCTCTCTCCTCCCAAACAAACTGAACCTTACCTAGGTTCTCGTCAAAGAAACTCTCGAGGTCAGTCTTAATCGCAATGTGTGAGAATTGATACTTTGTACTCTTGGCATCTAAAAATGGCTCTAAATCTTCTCTTCTCTTATGTGCAATTAACTTGCCTTGTTCACTTATAATGCCTACAAAACGAATGTAGGGGCTTATTGCAGCAATATTATCACAAATCACAGTTAAATCAGCTTTATCCATCTGAATCTGCTCGATGAATATGGTATTTTAATGATTATGCGATTCAAATTTTTCAAATCACCTACACGACTTTGAGAAACCTTCGCTTTTGTTAAATAATGTATAAGACGTGCTTGAATTGTGGATTTTGCGGCTATCTTCCCGTTTGCTCCTGAAGTAGGATATATCGGGCTAACTCTAGTAAGCTTTTTTGGATCTTTAATTCCATTTGTTCCGTTACCTTCATTTCTTTTATTGGCAACAATGTCTGTAGGTAATGCATTTGATCTGCATTTACTTGCAATAATTTCTGCAGTTACTGCAACTGCAGCTAAAGTGATTGTATTTACAGTAAGCTATGAAGGTAGGAGGATAATTGGAAAAAAATCAAGAAAACGTATGCGGCCATTTGAAAGACTAGTAAAAAGATATGGTGCAGGTGCTGCATTTTTTGCAGCGGCAACCCCTATGCCTGATGACTTGATTTATGTTCCATTAGGTCTTGCCAAGTATAATCCAAAAAGATTCTTCATTGCTACGTTAACTGGAAAGCTTGTTTTGTCTTATGCAATCGTGTTTATCTCTCACTATATGGGATTATCTTTAGTAGAACCGCTGCTAGAAGATGTAGAGGATGTAAGTACAATTTACATTGGAATAGCAATCTTTGCAGCAATGATGACATCAGTTGTTATTTTATTATTAAAGTTAGATTGGCAACGAATCATGGGACGATTTGCTCCATGGACCTTAGATGAAAATAACAACGATGAAGAAAACTCTAAAGAGTAATTTTAAAATTCCAAAGGTTTTCTGTTGCTGCACTTATTCCAATTCTTGGTGATGAAATAATTTTTCTTTTCCCTATCCCTTCTGTAATGAACAACTCTGAATTGCAAGTTAAATCTACCCCGTACTGCTTTTTGTTAATGTCAAATGCTTGAGCTATCTTTGCAGGACCATCTGTGAGGCTTTTCAGTTCATCTTTTTTCCTGTTTTCTTTCATGACCTCGATTCCCTTTTCTGGATGTATTGCTCTAATCAAAACTGCACCTGCTTCTGCCTTAGAATTTCTTGCAACAACGTTGAAGCAAAAATACATGCCATATGTGAAGTAAATATAGGCTCTACCCACTTCTTCGAACATTGCGCGGTTTCGCTCAGTTTTTTTTCTAAACGCATGACTGGCGGGATCATCTTTGTGCCTATATGCCTCTGTTTCTGTGATTATTCCAGAAATTTTCTTGTTGCCAATTTTTCGGACTAACTTTTTTCCAAGCAATCCTTTTGCTACTATCACCGTATCTCTAGCATAAAATTCTCTAGGCAGAAAACTCAATATCTATCGGAATGTCTTTACCATTTTTTAATTCTCTGATTAATTCAAATAATTTTTTGATATCTTCTTTTAGAGTCTCAATTAAACCTTGATTGTAAATTGTAGCTGCTGGATGAATTGTGATAAAATACAATTGACCATCTTTTTTACCGACTTTACCTCGAAACTTTGTAATCTCAGTTCCACCTAGAATGGACCCAAATGCAGTGTTTCCTAAAACACAAATTATTTTGGGTTTTATTATCTCAATTTCTTTTTCTATGTACTCCTGACAGGTTTCTTTTTCATGCTTACTTGGCACTCTGTTATTTGGCGGTCTGCATTTTACCGTGTTAGTAATGTATACGTCATCCCTTGATATTCCTGCTTCTTCTAATGCTAGAGATAATTTTTTTCCTGCGACTCCAACAAATGGCTCTCCTTTCAAGTCTTCATTTCGTCCAGGAGCTTCCCCAACAAAAATTACGTCCGAATGAAAATTTCCTTTACCTGGAACTGAATTGGTTCTAGTTTTACTTAGTTCACATTTGGTACAATCAATTACATTTTTTCTTACTATGTCTAGATTTAGAGTCATTTTCAATTTACACTCTTTATTGTTGCCGTGCCTCTAATTGATGGCCCCCCATTTCCCATGATCATTGATTGCATCGGATCACCTTTACCACAATTGGTTATTGGTCTTACTGTGAAGTCTTTTCCACATGCATCGATTGATTTGAAAAATTCTGGTGCAGTTCCCATAACTATTACATCTCTTACCAAATCAGTTAGCTCTCCATTTTCAATTTTTTGAGCATATTGACTTGATATGCTCCAATTGTATCTTTTCATGTCAATTGAAGGGACCTTCATGTTTGAGACCAAATACCCTGACTTTACCTCTTTTATCATCTCCTTAGGATTCCAATCTCCTGGCTCAATACAGGTGCAGGCCATTCTAATTAATGGCATGAATCGATAATTTGTAGCGCGCATGTTAGCCGATGGCTGTGTTCTAAAATCATTTGCGGTTTCTCTGTTTTGCATATGATTTTTCAGGACTCCTTTTTCTAACAGCGTTGTCTTTTTTGTCTCCACACCTTCATCATCAAAATAATACCATCCCAAGCTCCCCGGAATTGTAGGATCGTCAAATACGCTAAGATGTTCTGAACCAACTTGTTCTCCAAGCTTGTCTTTCCACCATGCACCTCCTGCCCATGCCATTTCTTTTCCTAAAACTCTGTCTGCTTCCGATGGATGGCCTAAAATTTCATGGGTTAACAATGATACAAAATCTGGATTCATGACCAAAGTTGTTTTTTCTTCTTTTACGGGGATTGCATCTAAAAGTTCAGATGCCTTTTGCGAAATATTTTTTGCACTTTCTTGTGCTTTATTGTTTTTAGTGATTTGCTCCATTCCTCCACGTCCACCCTCTGTAATGTTTACAGATTGTGTTAATCCTGATTCATGTGCGATTGCAACCATTTCTATTATCACATCTGTAAAATTTTGTAGTATTTTAGATCCTTCGCTACTTGCAAAATATTTTGAATTTTTTACAAATTTGGGATTGACTATAGATTTTCTAATTCTTAACTGGTCTGAAATTATATTATTACATTCTAATCCCACTTTGATCAAAGCATCTAAATCTGGTTTTTTTATTACAGGGAATTCCTTTGTTATTTTATTTATCTTAATAGGGACAAGTCTTGATGGTGTATTTTTTCTCTCTGCATAATGTGCAGCATTTTTTATGGTCTTACCTATTGAATCTTTGATCTCATCGAAGGATTTGGGATTAGTAATTGAAAAAAAACTCCATGCACCGTTTTTTAAAACTCTGACTCCAATTCCATTGTCTGATAATTCTCTTACATGTTCAATTTCGCCATTTTCAATAAGAGCAGAATTTATTGATTGTTTTTCTGCTCTGACATCACAATAATCAGCTCCTTGAGTGACTGCATAGGTAACGGCCTTATCTGCAAGATCTTGAGAAAAACTCATAAAAATTTTAGAATCTTTGGGCCTCGTAAATCTTCTGTATGGTCACTTGCTTGATATCGCCGGCATAGTAAAGTAATATTCGTCCTCAAAATCATAGTCTGCTTCACCTTTGTGGCGAAGAAATTCAAAATATGCCGTACAATTTGAGTAAAATTCATTGTTTTTTTGATGCTCGATACTTTCTTCCATGTGTATTGAATACAAAAAATTCATTTTTTAGCTAGAGTGAGCAGTTTTAGTTCCTAAAGTTGGTTTTCTTTGAGTAATTTCTGGGGCATTTTTGGGTATTGTAAATGTGAATGTTGCCCCCTTTCCTTCTTCACTCTCAACGTAGATTTCCCCTCCATGATTATCGATAATTCCTTTACATATTGCTAGACCCAGACCACTTCCGCCTCTTTCACGCGTCAGTGTTGTATCTACCTGGTAGAATTTTTTAAACAAGTCTTTTTGCTTTTCTTTTGGTATGCCTGTCCCATTATCTTTGACACAAATCTGAATTTCTTGCGGATGCTCCTCCATGATTACCTTGATTTTTCCTCTTTCAGAATCTACTGCAATCATTGCATTTTTGATCAAATTAGTCAAAACCTGTTTTATTCTAGCAGAATCATGGGATATCTCAACACTTTCAGCGTTATGTGATAAAGATATTTTATTTTTTTCAGCCTGGGGAGCAAGTGCTTTTACTGATTCTTCTATTGCATCTTTAATGTCTGCATTGTCTTTTTTCATTCGCAATTTGCCGATTTCTAGTTTTTGAACATCAAGCAAATCTGAAATTATTCCTAAAAGATTCTCGGAGCTTGATTTTATTATGGATAATCTGTTTTTTTGCTCGTCATTTAGCGTTCCTAAATGCTCTCCTAGTAAAATATCTGAATATCCTTGAATGGGAACAAGAGGTGTCTTTAATTCATGTGTAATCATTGCCAAGAATTCATCTTTTGCTAATTCTGTTCTTTTTGCAAGCTCTTCTTTTTCTTTAATTGTATCTGACATAATGTTAAATGAATTTACTAATTCTCCAATCTCATCTTCAGAATTGTATTTTATTTTTTCACCGTACATTCCTTCTTTCACTCTTGAGAGTGCCTTGTTGATGGTCCCAAGTGGTGACAGAGATTGTCTGATTACAACAGGTACTAGGAAAAATGTGGCAATATCCACACCTAGCAGAATTTGAATTATTGTTTGTTGATTAGAATTCTCACCAAAGATCCCTGTGGTCTCATCTTGGTATAATAAAAACAAGTTAAATGCAGCAGCTACAATCAAAATCCCAATTAGCATATACAATTTACTAACTATCTTCATAATTTGAAAAACTAGGCATGAAGTATAAAAAGAGGAGATGTTATTTCTTGAACAGTCATGTCTGATGAGTTCATCAGGGTTGCAACCCAGGAAATAAATGAAGAATTGTCAGGCATCCGTACGATTCTAGGCTCGTGTCTAAATGATTCCGATGTATCAAAAAATTCCCAACAAATTGAGGCTCACATGCATAAAATCAAAGGATTAGCACCTATGATGGGCAAAGAAAATGTTGGACATCTAGCAAAGACATTAGATGCAATATTAAAAAAAATTGTGGCGGGAAATAATGTTGATGGCTTCTTTAATCCTCTCGTGTCCTCCATCGAGCAGATGACTCTGTCTATGGAAAAATCACACGATCTTACTACAATTCATAAGCAGGTTTCTGATATTGCTACAAAAATAGCTGATTAATTATTTTTATTACACCGTACTGAAATTTCCTTACCATGGCAAACATCATGATTGCAGACGATTCAGATGCAATTCGTCTTGTCCTCAAAGATATTTTGAGTATTGGAAATCACACAGTTGTGGCCGAAGCTATAGATGGTGAAGAAGCAACAGATCTATTTTTCAAAAACTCTCCGGATTTACTACTTTTAGATTTGGCAATGCCTAAAAAAGACGGCCTAACTGTATTAACAGAAATTATTGAGAAAAATCCTCAAGCCAAAATTGTTTTAATCACTGCAAGTGATGATCAAAAAATAATCAACCAATGTTTAGAGATTGGTGCAACATCGTGTATTTCAAAGCCTTTTGACTTTAATTCTGTTTTAAAACAGATCAATGATATTTTGGGTTAGTTTAACCTCAAGCAAACTAATTTAGGGCTAATTAACTCAAAACTATTAGAAAGGTTTTGCCAAAAATTGTTCTTGATACAAGTGTGATCATAAATGGGTTATTTGTAGCTCATATGGAGTCTGGAAATATTAGAAATTCCGAAGTAATAATTCCTCAGGCAGTGGTAGATGAGTTGCAATCTCAAGCCTCCCAGAAAAAAGACCAAGGCTTTACAGGATTAAATGAAATAAAAAATCTTAAGAATCTATCTAAAAATTTTGGACTGGAAATTAAAATTGAAGGAAATCATCCTTCGTTAGATGATATACGACTATCTGGTAAAGGGAAAATTGATGCTATCATCAAAGACATTGCAAAAGAAAAACAAGCAACTCTTTACACTTCTGATAATGTCCAACATCTAGTTGCCCAAACTGAAGATATTACATCTGTGTATCTACGCCCTGAAATTAAAGAAGAAGAACTAGAATTTCTGAAATATTTTGACTCTGAAACTATGAGTGTTCATCTAAAAGAAAACTTGACTCCTCTTGCAAAAAAAGGAAAGCCAGGTTCTTTCGCATTAACAAAAATCTCCGATGAACTCCTAACACGTGATGATCTAGAGTTTATGGCAAAACAAATTCTGGATACTCCTAAAACATCAGAATCAAGCACTATTGAAATTTCAAAAACTGGTGCATCTGTAATTCAATACAAAGATTATCGAATTGCCATAACAAAGCCTCCCTTTTCTGAATCATTTGAAATTACTATTGTTCACCCTATTGTGAAATTGACATTGGATGATTACTCTATATCTCCAGAATTAATGGAAAGATTTACTGACAGGGCAGAAGGAATTGTCATCTCAGGTCCACCTGGATCAGGAAAAAGTACATTGGCCTCTGGTCTTGCAAACTTTTATCATAATCAAGGAAAAATTGTTAAAACCTTTGAATCTCCGCGAGATTTACAAGTCGATGCTGGTATTACCCAATACAGCAAACTAGATGGTAGTTTTGATAATACTGCTGATATTCTTCTTTTGGTCAGACCTGATTACACTGTATTTGATGAGGTAAGACGAAGGGAGGATTTTCTTACTTTTTCTGATTTGAGATTAACTGGAGTTGGGATGGTTGGAGTGGTTCATGCAAATTCCCCCCTTGATGCAATTCAGAGGTTTATTGGAAAAATTGAACTTGGAATTATCCCAAATGTTCTTGATACTGTTGTCTTTGTCAAAGACGGGCAAATTGAAAAGGTCTATGATTTGGAACTCAAAGTAAAGGTTCCAACTGGAATGACTGAATCTGATTTGGCAAGACCTGTAATTGAGATTAGAAATTTTGAAAACAACAAACTTGAACATGAAATCTATACCTTTGGAGAAGAAAATGTAATTGTACCAATCGGACAAAAAACAAAAAAAGTTGGAATTGAAAAGCTAGCAGAAGATAAAATCCGAGAGACATTCAAAAGATATGATCCACGTGCAGAAGTTGAAGTTTTATCGGATAATCGAGTCAAAGTAATGGTTGACAAACAATCTATCCCTGCAATTATTGGAAGGGGTGGCTCTAACATTAATGACATTGAAAAATCTTTAAACATTCACATTGATGTTGTAGAACGAGATTCCTCATCAAATTCGATGTCGGGAGACTTGCCTTTCTCATTTTCTGAATCAAAAACATCAATCGTGTTAGAAGTTAGTCGTGAATATACATCAATGCATGCAGATATCTTTGTTAATGACAAATATGTTACAACATCCAGAATTGGAAAAAAAGGCCAAATTAAAATTCCAAGACGCTCTGATGCTGCAAGAAATCTAATGGAATTGGCAACATCTCAAAACGACATACGTATCTATCTTAAAGATTTTTAAAATTCTCTAAAATCTTTGGATTAGATTTCAAGAAAGTGATGAATTTTCTTAATTGTTTGATTGTTTTTGGATTTAAGTGGTGTTCTATTCCTTCTGCATCTTGATTTGCAGTCTCATACCCTACACCTAAAATTTCAAAAAATTCCAACAAGATTCCATGTTTTTGGCGAATTGCCTCAGCTACTTGGTTCCCCTTTGGTGTAAGGTTTATCCCATGATATTTTTCATATTCTAAAAATCCACTTTCATCTAGTCTTTGAAGCATCTTGGTGACACTTGGAGCACTAACATGCATGTATCTAGAAATATCTAATGTAGTGGCATATCCTTTCAGCTCAACCAATTCTGCAATGATTTCAAGATAATCCTCCATTCGTACGCTGAAACTGGTTCTTTCTGACTTGTGTGCTGCCTTTATTGACTCTAATCTCTTGGTATTTTTCTTCAATATTGCATTTTTTCATGCCTGTCTAGTATAATTGGATGTCCTTTTGGTTAAATTCTGGTTATAGGAAATTGACTTGCAGGTGTCTGGTTTTGATCTTTGAATCTTAACTAATTTTTCATAAAAGACATTATTGTATGGTAGACCACCTAAAGGCACGACTAGACAAACTCAAAAAAATTCACGAGACAACTCATAGAAAAACAAGCCTTTATTCTGATATTGCAAAAATAAACCCCTCTCACACCTCAAAATCACTTGGATGTCTACAAAAGGCACCAGCCCCAGGAAAAAAACTACAAAAAGTTGGATTCTTGATGCTTTGGGTCCCGGAACCTACAGGGGTAACCTGTGCTATTGGCGGGCCTATGATTTTGGCTGGAAGATATCTTGATAAAAAATACAATGGTGCTACAATTCATGATATTGGGCATCATACCAAGCACACCATGACCTCGATAAGTGATTTTAAGAAAACGATATTCTGATTAGCCTGCTTTGGGATATTGTTGTGAGTTTTGAACATGCATTTTGTTAAGTAATTTTCAAAATAATATAGTATCAGGAAGTTCACGCCAAGAGCTCTAATTAATGCCCCCTCTAGGCCTTGCGTGAACTACCATTTTAAACAATTGAATACTAGTTAGTCTGTCATAAATTATGGTTGAAAAAGAAAATGACATTGAGGAGCTAATCGATGACATGATTTCTGGGGGTAATGAATTCGTTGATCATCTTAAAGGAGTATTACCTGATTCATTAGCAGAAACTTTGACCATGTTCCATGAATCAAATATTGCTAACCTTAAAAAAATAAAAGAACTAGTTAAAACCAAATAGGATTTTTTGTCCTAAAATTTCAAAAATTTACTATGCAATAGATGCTGTACTCATATTTTGGTGATTTTGAAATTTTCTATCTTTAACACTGAAAACTTTTTTTTCTGTCTTCTCATCTCTGATTCTATTTATCATATGAAAGGTCAGAACCATGATCGTAATTGGTTTTTAAAAATAAGAAAACTAGGTTGTTCAAATGAACAAAAATATCTTAAACCATACTTTGATCGGGGTATTCTGACATTACCTGCCCTATTAAGCCAAATTTACGCATAAAACCAAGTGAATAAGACGCTACTTCAGTATTATTGCGGGCATTGTAACAACGTTCTCAAAGAGTTAGACTCTGAAATTTCTCTAAATCGTAGTATGGAGCCTTGCCCTTTTTGTGGTACTCTCTTGAGTGATTCATTACAGCAACGAAAAATGCAACGCAAGACACAACCTCCTAGCATTGTATTTCAGAAAGCATCAGACATGCCCAAACTTACATTTGATATTGAACAAATTGATTCTGTTTTACATTTTCTTACCCTCAATCAAAAAATCTGCATTGCAGGAATTCACACTCAAAAAATAATAGAAAGGCTATGTGTTAGGGCACAACTTCCTTGCCGATATGGTGGTCTTGATTCTAAGGTGCTGTTAATTGATGGTGCTAATAGCTCTGATTTGTATCAATGCGTTGATTTTGCACAACAATATGGGCTAGATGCAAAAAGAATCTTGTCTGGAATAATTTCTTGTAGGGCATTTACTGTATACCAACTTGCGAATCTAATTGTAAATGATCTACAAAAGACAATAAAACAATTTGATACAAAAATTGTGATAATTACTCATCTACTTAATTTTTTCACAAACGATCCTTATCTGAACTCACAAGAAATGGAGCAAATACTGCGCACAGTTGTAAAATCTCTCAAAAGTATTCAAAACTGTCTAGTTGTGGTGTCCCTTGGACTGCCAACTCAGTTTGATGGAATGCTATTACAACTATTTTCAAGAACCATCAAAATAAAGCAAAATTATCATTCGTTGTCCGTACATCTCAGTGACATAGGAAAAAATCAATCCATACTACTTGATGAAGATACTTTGGAAATCATTCCTTCTCACTAGGTGATTTTTTGGGTCGAACCGTTCCTTCATTTCGAATTGCATTGTACCATGAGGAAAAAAAATGGAAAAAATTTCGCTCATCTCTTTGTAAAAAAGACAAAGAACTTTTTGATGACATTTTTGCTACTGCTCGACTATACATTTCTGCATGCATGATGGCATGCAGGCCAATTAGGCTTGAGTCTATCTTTATGGCGATAATCTTTCATCACTTCAAGCAGATTTTAGGCCTAGGTGAGATAAACTGAGCCTATTTCCAGACGATGATATCCTCTCAAAGGAGATAGAATCTTGGAAAGCATTTGGAGATAGTCTTCGTGCAGAAGACAGAAAACTCTTCAACAAAATGCTTCGGCAATGTTATCGCTACATCAAAGCAATTAACTCCAAAGGCTCTCCCTACACAACGTCTTCATTGATGATGTCTTTGATTCTCATACAACATCAAATGATACAATTCTTACTCAACAAAAAATGATATCTGGATGGCTTTTTGATGTTTATCCATTAAATGATAAAATCATTTTATGGATTAAAAATAAAAAAACACATCGAATAGAAATAAACTGGACTCCTTCAGTATATGTTGCATCTAACACTAGATACAAGTTAGACAAACTATGGAAAAACTCTCAGATTAAATCTTTAATAAAAAATCACGAATGGACAAAGAAAATAGAAAAAGCATATGATCTTAACGAATCTACGGTTCTGAAACTATCTCTGAAAAATTCTTTTGATCTTTTAAAATTAGGAAAAATAATTGAAGGCTTGGATGAATTTGGAGTGTATAGATTGTATAATGTGGATGTCCCTCCTGCCCAAACATTCATGTATGAAAATGACTTGTTTCCTCTTGGCAAATATGATCTTGATAAAAAATGGATTCCACAATCAGACATTGCTGAAACAAATTACAAATTACCTTCATTTACAAAAATTAATTTACAAGTAAATGCAGAACCCACTGGAAAAATTCCAAAGTTTACTGATAGCATAAAATCAATTCAAATCAACGATGTTGTTTTAGAATCTGATTCAGAAGAACAAATGATTCTTGATTGTGTACGGATGATAAAAGACATTGACCCTGATTTTATAATTACAAAAAAAGGTGATTCTTGGGACTTTCCTTTTCTTGCCTTTAGGGCAGAAAAAAACAAGATTCCTGACAAGCTAGTTTTGGGAAAAGAAGACAGTCCGCTTTTGATTCCAAAAACAAGGGGAATGTCATATTTTTCATACGGTCAGATTCATTTCAAGCCTACTTCTACGCAATTATTAGGCAGGATTCACATTGATCGCTCAAATGCATTCTTGTGGGAGACTGAACAATCACTTCAGGCAATATTTGAGATTTCACGAACTTGCAGACTCCCAATCCAAATTGCAGCAAGGGCAAGTATTGGAAAATGCATGAGCTCTGTTCAGTTCTATAATGCAACAAAACGAAACCTCTTGATTCCTTGGAAGCCTATTGCATCAGAAATATTCAAAACAAGAATGGATTTACTGGTTGGAGATCGAGGTGGTCTTATTTTGGAGCCGCAAATTGGACCTCATGAAAATGTTGGAGAAGTTGATTTTGCATCTCTGTTTGGAAATATAATGATGAAAAAAAATATTTCAGCTGAGACGATAAACTGCCAATGTTGCCCTGATTCAACTTGCATTGTACCAGAACTTGGATATCATATTTGCAAAAGGAAAGGAATAGTTCCACAATCATTGAATCTCTTATTAGATAAGAGAAAAAAGTACACCGAACTAATTGAAACTACAAAAAACAAAACTCAATCTGAAATATATTCACAAAGAAAGGCTGCATTAAAATGGATTTTAGTCACATCCTTTGGATATTTGGGATTTAACAATGCAAAGTTTGGAAGAATTGATGCACATATGGCAGTATGTGCATTTGCCAGACAATTATTATTACATGCAATGAAAATAGCAGAAGAAAAAAACTTTACAGTATTGCATGGCATTGTTGATTCATTATGGATACATAAAAAAAATTCTACTGTTGCTGACTATGAAGAATTACGTGACACAATTGCATCTAAAACAGGATTTGAATTATCTTTGGATGTATACAAGTGGATTGTATTTTTACCCTCAAAGAGTAATTCTAACTTGCCTGTTGCAAACAGATACTTTGGAGCAAACAAAAATGGTAATCTAAAACTACGTGGAATTGAAACCCGGAGACGGGACACTCCAAAATTTTTCAAGCAGTGCCAAAAAGACATTCTGAATTTATTTGCAAAATGTAACACCATTTCTGAGATTAAAGACTCTATTTCTGAGGCAAAAAATATCCAAAAGCAGTATGAGGGACATCTATTTACGAACAAATTACTGCCTGAGGACCTGGCATTTACCAATAGGGTTACGCGAGGAACTGGGCAGCACAAAGGTCGCACAATCCAGGCAGATGCCTTAAACCAACTAAAGTGGGAGGGACGTACTGTTGAACCAGGCCAAAAAATCCGTTACGTGATACGCGATTATTCTAGAAAAATATCCCATCGTGTGGAACCAATAGAATTTGCAAAAAAATATGATGCAAAAAAATACTCTGAACTACTTGAAGAGTGTTGCAAGTCTATACTTGAGCCGTTTGAAAATTAGAATTCAAGTTTCTTCTGTTTTTTTTCATCCCATATCAATTCCTCTAAACCTAATTGCATTCTTAGTGTATTTGCAGTTGATGGACCAAACCCTTCAAGATGATTGTTTGTCATAATCATTGCAAGGCTAACTTTATCTTGAATCTCTTTTAGTTTATTTGACCACTTTTGAATTACTTTTTCCCGATTGACTATTACTTTTCCAAATTTTGATTCTGGAATACTTCTATCTCCAATTAATCGTATGTACACATAATCTGAGGTGACTATTGCTGGATTGTTAACTCCCTGCACTTCATTCCACACCAGACAATGGTTTTTTTCTTTGAGATATTCTATGGCTTCATCTGTAAACCATGACTCGTGTCTGCCTTCAATTGGGTACTTGAAATCCTCAGGCAAGTAGGAAAACAACTCTTCTAATCTTGGTCTTGCCTCTGAAAATGAAAGTGACGGTGGAAGCTGTAAAACTAATGCTAAAACTTTTTCATACATCGGTGTAAGGGATGCCAAAAACTTGAAAACATGCTCCTTTATGTTTTTTAATTTATTTTCATGAGTGATTATTGATGGAAACTTTGCAGTAAAAGAAAATTCATCTGGAGTATCTGTATTCCATTTTTTTGTAATGCTTTGATCAGGGATTCTGTAGTATGTCGAGTTTATCTCTGTTATTGGAAAAATTTTTGAATAGTATTGCAACCACTCAGTTTTTGGCATTCTTTTGGGGTAAAACGTGCCTGACCAGCCATCATAACTCCATCCAGTGCAGCCAATTTTCAACTCCATGTTTTGTGGATTCATTCTTGACATAAAACCTCTAAGTTTTTTTAATTTCGATGCATTACCTTAGTATCTCTTATGTTCATTTTAAAAAATGTGGAACATCTAATTTCGTCAAAACCTCTAATTCAAAATCCCACTGACTCAAATTATAATCTGTAATAAAAAAAAATTAACAAAAAATGTTTTTCCTAAATTTGTTATGGATCTCTGTGACACTTAATTATTATTAAATAATCTTTTTGAGTTTTGGTTTTTACTTGAAGAAATCGGGCTTTACAATAATAGTATTAGTTATGGTTATGTCTTTTCCGCTTGTTTACGCTCAGGAAAATTCCATCTTACTTGAAGTAGAAAAATTCAATTATTTTGTAGGTGAAAAAATTAACATTTCTGGCAGTGTGCAAGAAATTCTTTTTGGTCAAGAAGTTAACTTTATGATAATTGGACCAAACGGCGATGTGATCTCCATTGAGAAAATATCGATGGATAAATCAAAACAATTTAAAATTCAGATACCTGCTGACTCTGAATCATTAAAAGACTTTGGAAAATATAGTGTATTTGCAAGATATGGCTCAGAAAACCATGTAGCAAAAGATACATTTTCTTTTGAACAAAAAAACAAACATCTTGCACCAAGTGTATCTAAGAAGAATGTATTGCTGAACTTTGACTTTGTAAACCCTAATAAAAAATCTATTCAGGAACATGTTGATTACACAATAACAATCTCCAAAAACGGAGATACTATTTTTGGACCTGCCTTTAAACATGCTACAAGTGGATCTGTTTCATTACCTGTCATGTTGGCAGAAAGGCAAACACATGATATTCTCATCGAGATTAATGGAGTGATGTTTCAACCAATACCTGCAGAATTTTCAAACTTTAACATTATGACTGGAGGTCAGACTATACTCTCAGAATTCACATCTGAAAATTCTCTTAAGATAAACCTCGCCCTAAACAAAAACCCCTCACCTGATCCAAAAATTGTTCCAGAATGGGTAAAAAACAATGCAAAATGGTGGTCTGATGGGCAAATTGATGATGCTGCCTTTACTCAGGCAATACAATACCTGATTGCAGAAGATATTGTTGAAATTCCTGATCTTCCATACCCTGCCTCCTGGCAAGATAAGGACGTGCCTTCATGGGTAAAAAACAATGCAAAATGGTGGGCTGACAATCTGATTGAAGAAGATGATTTTATCAAGGCAATAAAATTCCTGGTGGAAAAAGGAGTCATCCAAATTAACCAAGTTTGATTTTTCATAACTAGTTAAGCTATTTTAAAAGGAGAAAAGCAAGTAACTGTATGACTACAAGAACTCAAGCTCTTGTTCCTATTACAGCGGCTGCAGTAATTGTTGGTGTTATAGGATTGATGTCTATTCCTAGTGATAGTAAATTAGAATCTGTAGAATTTCCACGTGGAACAATCAAGGTTGATGATGTAGTACTTGAAGTACAAATTGCAGATGATGAGTCAAAACGAATACGTGGTTTAATGTTCCAAGACCCATTACCTTATGATCAAGGGATGATCTTTGTTTTCGATGAACCAGGGGTCTATTCTTTGTGGATGCTAAATATGCAATTTGCACTAGATATGATTTGGATTGACGCAAATGGAAATGTGGTCCATATAGAGCAAGATATCCCTCCCTGTGAGACGCCTACTGAAATTATGGCATGTCAGAGCATCGTTCCATCAGGTGAGGCGATGTATATTCTGGAGGTAACGGCAGGATTTGTGGAACAGTTTGGTATAACAAAAGACTCAAAGGTAGATCTGATATCCATTTAGAATTGCAAAGCCTTATCTTGGAATTGTAAATTATTAAAAAAATGAACAAAAAAACTCTGATTCCTGCCGGCGTGGGAATCGGGGTGATAATAGTTGCAATTGCATTAATTGCTTCAGGAAATAACGAGACTCAAACCATACAAGAACCAGAAAATCAACCTAGCACTCTATCTTTCTCCTATATTGATACTAACAAAGATCTTCAATCTACACTTGATTTACAGCAAATACGAATGTCTTCTCCACTGAAACTAAATGGTTTTTCTATTGAACAATATTGTACATTTTTTTCAGATGAGGCACTGCAAAAATCTATAGAATATTGTACTTCTACTGAACTTTTGGATTCTCAAGGACAATACTTGGGTAATATCCACATGGTTGGTGCACCATCTGAACCGTGGTATGTAATAGGGGTAATCCAGACAAATCCCACAGTCTCCCAACTAGATGAAATAAAGGCCGTGTATCGTACCATGATTGAATCTACTGTTTGTGAATGCTGGGAAGATGAATCTCCAGGAGGATTTGAATCTGTTTCGGATTGGATAGATGCTGCAAACTCTCACCATTTGGAGGCAGAACGAATCACAAGCAAATCTGAAATAAGCGGAATTGCTCAAAAGAATCTACTCTTAGAGATTACAACAAACACAGAAGGGTATTTGTGGAAATTTATCATACCTGTCCACAATTAAACACAATCATTTGGTAAAGGCTCTAATTATTTGAAATAATGAAAAGTTTCCCTATGTTGGGAATCATTACAATTCTTTATTATTTAAAACAAGAATATCAAGAACATTGAATCGGGAAACAATCTTGACATCTTTGGGGCAAATGTGGGCTGAACTAGTAGAACTTGAAATTAAAAAGAGTAACACTAGTGAATTTTATCAGGAAATAATGAAGTAGAGTAATTTTCCAATCCAAAAATAAAGGAATTAATCTATTTTAATTATTGATTGTACAATCAAGTATTGAAGTGCATTAATCATTTCTTGTTCTGAAATTTTTTCTTCTACATACCATTTCATTGTATTTTTGACCCATTTGGGAATCTGAGAATCTTGAATTTGATCAATGATGTTATCTGACTTGATTTGATCTGATTGATTTTTTGGACAATCAAATGTTATGTCATAACCATCTTCTCCTTCTGTAATATCTACAAAGTCTGGTGGTGGGATTTGATAAAGTACCGTGCCACCTGAAAGGGTTTGTTGGTTTATCTCGTAACCTGTCCTTACAATCTCTGGTGTTCTCCATTCGCTTTTATTTTTACCAAAAAACAGTTTTTGCCCTTCTCTGTCTTTTATTACTCCAATTTGTCCACATGAAGAAATTGTATCAATACTATCTGCAAAACCTGAAAACACTGCTCCTCCATAACCTATTGATTTCCCGGATGCCCAACTCACATCAAACTCTTGGAAATATTCTGATTCTGTATTGTGAAAAGAGATTTTCCAGCCGTTTTCATTAAAAATAGAAATTTCATTCTCTATACCTGGCTTGTAAGGGTTGAGTGTAAAATAATGCAGTTTGTCATCTGAATAAAAGAAATATTCTGGAGATAGGTAGTTAGTATCAATTGTAGATTGGTAAACAACACCTGCTCGAATATAATCTCCTTCATCTGTGAATGCAAAAATATAATCCAGAGTCTGAAAGTCAGAGTTTGTTTTTGTTATGTCCATTGAGAATGTAGATTGAATGGAATTTTCTCCCTCTTCTGAATTAACTTCTACTCCCTTTTGCCAAAACCAATATTGAAATTCTTGAGAGTCTGATTGAGCCTGTATCTGTGAAGTTGAGCCCACTATCAAAAAGGAAAAAACAACCGCGATAAGATATGGCGTAATATTATTACTCACTTAATATCACACAAACTCACTCCAGTTAACTTTTTCCGGTAAACTCTATGGCTTATAACGTACAAAAAGATAGTTTGTTTGTCGTTTACAATGATTGATCAACTGTGGCTTATCCCATTAGGTTTTGCAGCAGGAGTTCTGGGTTCTATGATTGGATTGGGTGGAGGAATTATCGTGGTTCCAATCTTGACCTTTTTTGGTTTCTCTCCTACACTTGCAGCTAGCAATAGTCTTTTTGCTGCATTCAGTAATGCAATAGCATCAACTATTTCATACTCTAGACAAAAGAGAATAGAGTATTCTTTAGGTGTAAAGCTTGGATTGTTGACAATCCCTGGAACTGTTCTAGGTGCATATGTTTCAAGTGATGTCGCACCTGAAATCTTCAAGGTGTTGTTTGGATTTGTGCTAATTGCATCTGCTATCTACATCTTTATGAGAAAAAAAATAGAGGGCAAACAGGTAAACCTTTCAAAACAAATGATGGTATTTGCAGTTGGTGCTAGTTTTTTTGCAGGAACTATCTCTGCATTTTTTGGAATTGGTGGTGGAATAATCTTTGTTCCATTAATGGTAGTGGGAATGGGAATGGCAATGAAAAAGGCAGCACCTACATCTCAATTGATATTGTTATTTGCATCATTTTCGGGAGTTGCAGTGCATACAATTCTTGGACATTCGGATTTTCTGCAAGCAGGATTGCTAGCATCTGGCTCCTTTGTAGGTGGGCTAGTTGGAGCTAGATTGTCTATTGACATCAAAGAAAGATACTTGCAGATTTTAGTGTCAGTAGTAATAATTGCAGCTGCAATCAAAATGTTCTTTGATTCTCTTACTGATGGATTCTTTTGATTATTTTCTGAACTCTAAATCCATTTAGGCTAAAAAAAAATCTACTGCTTTTATACTAATTTTGCAATAGAGTCATGTCTTCTAGGTTTCAACTTACTAGGGGCTGGAGAGACATGTCGGCTCTCCGGTTTTAATTTTATCTTGGTGGTTCTTTTTTGATTCTGTATAGATTTTTGCGAGATACCAGAACTGTTTCTCCGTCTTGGTTTGTGCCCTTAAAGTCTACTGAAATTTTTCCATAATCGTCATCAATGTCTTCTTTACCTGAAATTGTATATTGTAATTTTAAAACATCATCAGTATGAAGTGGTTTGAGAAATCTTGTACTTCTGTTTTCCCAATCTGGATCCCCATCTGTTCCAATAAAGATAATGTGGTTTCCGTAAATTTGGTTTAGTCTGGTAAACTCTCCTTCCATTCTGGAAAGAGCTGCACGTCCTGAAACCATCTGCTGTTTTTTACTTCCATAATCTTCCAAGAATGCATTTTTTACTCTGGAGAATCTAAAGTATTCGTCTAACTCATCTTCAGAAATACTGCAGGTGGAAAAAAATTTGTCTCCCACTCTGAATTCTTTGAATTTTTTCATTCCTATCTTGCTTCATCAACACAAAATGTAACTTCTGATGATGAAGCTGCATTATCAGATACAAGAAAGTTCAAAGCTTGTGCAATGTTTTCATTGTTTGGTTCTGCACCTGTTACAGATCCTGGAAATACTGTGAAGATTCTTGCTTTTGATTTTAGAACGTCGCTAAGTTCTTGGTTTACAGTTGTTGTAAATGGTCGCAATGCTCCGCGGAAAACTTCTACTTGAGCTCTTTGTGTTCCAGAAACTTTTCTTCCTGATGGTAAGTCTGGACCAATAATCATCATTGCACCTTTTGCATCTTTGTAAAGACGTGGGTCTTTTGCACCTCCTGGCACAAAATGCTCTAATGCCTGTTGACCGACAGTCGCAGGAGTTGTAATGAATTTTGCAATCAACTCTTCCCATCCTGATCTGTTCAGCTCAGTTAATTTTCCAATTTGAGGTAATTTTCCTGTCAAGTGAACTACAGCCAAAACTTCGCCGAGGTTGGTTTTGGCAGTGTTGAGCCACCTTTGAACCTCTTCAGGATTTTTGATGTCAACTATATGTGAGTGACATGATGCGCTAATGTCATCTTGAATCTCTTTAGGTGTGGATTCAGAGATAAAGCAGGCTGATTTTCCACCGTTTTTCTCTACATGTGAGGCTAGGAATTTTACTCTCTCAGCATCTATACTGTCAGTTCCATCTACGGTAAACACGATAGATTTTCCACTAAAGTCTGGTTGGTGGACTCCAGGAGTGGTAGTTCCAATGTGAGGCTTTACTGGATAAAATACTCTGTCACCAGGAATTACTTTTCCGTTTAGTATTTTTGCGATTTCATCGTCACACAAGTTGAGAACTGATTCGGCAACTTGTGATTGTTTTAGGAATTGTTGATCTGCAATCATATGTGATGTATTGTTTTGGATCTTCCCTGCAAGCTTTTGAATTTGTTCTAATAGTCTTGTAAAAGTTTCAGTTAATTTTGCAACGTCTTTTCCATTAGCAAGTTTTTCTGCTGTTTTAGCAATTCCTTCTTTATCTATTCCATCTGCCTGAATACATTCTAGCAAGTCATCTTTTGCTTCTTCAACTTCTGTAGGGCTCAAGTCTTCAAATCCACTGACTCTCATAAACTCGGAAGCTGCTTTTGGATATACTGTTTTGTAAATTCTATCTGAATGAACTGGTCCAGGATTTGTTGCAATTGATATGATTCCTTTATCTGTTAATTCCCATGACATGCATTCAGCTAGTCTGTTCTTTGCACCCTGTGAAGCTGTATATGGACTTCGGAATCTGTATGGTCTTTGCTCAAGAGGTCTTTCTTCTGTAAAGAAAGTTGAGATTGTAATTATCTTTCCACCTTCTTTCATAACTTTAAGAGCTTGAACAGAACCCCAAAATGTTCCAGTCAAATGAATTCCAATTGTGCTTTTAAAATCATCTAGTGGTGCATTTGCAAAACAAGTTACAGGACCTGAAACTCCTGCATTGTTTATGATAAAGTCTACTGTAACATTTTCATTTTTTAGGGCATCAAACATTGCAGTCATTGCAGATTCATCTGCAACATCAACACCTGAGAAAATCTTGACATTTGCACCACTGTTTTTTTCTGCAATTATTGCTTCAAGCATAGTTGAGGTCTCTTGGAGTGGTTCTGGCCTTCTGCCGAGAATTACCACACTTGCGCCATTTTCTACAAATTTTTTGGCTATTGCCTGGCCGATACCTGTACCACTGCCAGTTACTAGTGCTGTTTTGCCTTGGAATTTTAACATAATACCTGAACAGCCTCAAAGTATTATTTAATTTGATTGTTAAGTGGATGATTTTTCAATTAGGATTCTATCTTGAATCTATTCTAAAACCTTAATTCAATTTAAAATCTAGATCTTTTGTGAATACAGCTCCCTATTGGAATAAAAAAGTGTGTTCTGACTGCAAACGTCTTAAATGTCAAAAAGGATGCTTGTGTGATTGTCATCAATTAAGAGATAGACCTTACTAAATTCAATACTAATTTAATTTAGTGATAATTCCTTTCTCTTAAATTTTTGATAGTTATCACGTTTATTCCTTTTTTTGAATAATTCTTGATATCTTTATTTGTGGGTAGGATTCTAGGGATTTTGTGCACGATACAGAG
>JACEMX010000008.1 GCA_013867335.1 Candidatus Nitrosomaritimum aestuariumsis | reverse complement strand
TATTTATGATATCATGATAGCATATTATATATAGATCTAGGCACAAATGATATCATGACAAAGGATGTTTTAGTTCGCGGATTTGCAGATAATGTTCATTCTGATTTGTCCAAAAAAGCAGACCAAATGGGAGTATCAATAAACTCTATTGTAAAAGATGCAGTAGACCAATGGCTTAACAAGAAAACTCATGTTCCACACGTTCATGATTTACTGATTTATGCTGATGAAAAATCAATGAATAATTTTTTAAAATCACTTGATAGAATGACAAGCGAAAATGAATGGTTCAAATCATTTGCAGCACCACCCAAACATCACACAGAAAAAGTTTTGTCAAAACTAAATTGGTTTAATGGAACAGTAAAACCATACAAACCACATGGAGTAGATGGCTCCAAATACTGTGGCCAGGTGATAGGAAATATTTTAAAAAATTCTGATAAAAAACCACTTTGCTGTGTTGACTTTGTAATTACTGATGTTGCGCAAAACTCATTTGATCATGCAATGGAGCTTGAAAAAGCATATGATGAATCAAGATTACCTGGTTTGATGTTTTGTCCATACAAGTCAAGTGACTTGATGAATTCTGATATTACTGACATGATAGAATTATTTTTAATGCATGACAGAATTTTTCTTGTTAAAAATGATGATATTTACAAATTACACATTACAAAAGAAAGTATCCATAAAATATTTTTAAATTAACGGAGATGAAAAATGGAAAACTTTGAAGAATATATGTTAGATGTGATGAACAAAGCAGCAACTGCATTAATGCTTTCTGTTGGCCATAGAACAAAACTATTTGATTCGATGTATGACTGTACCTCAATGACCTCACAGCAGCTAGCCGAAAAATCAAATTTGAATGAAAGATATGTCAGAGAATGGCTTGGTGCGATGGTCACTGGAAAAATTGT
>JACEMX010000147.1 GCA_013867335.1 Candidatus Nitrosomaritimum aestuariumsis | reverse complement strand
CAGGTCCAGTTGGAGAAAAAGGTCCAACTGGTCCAACAGGTGCTATTGGAGATAAAGGGGTTTCAGGACCTCCTGGAGAAAAAGGTACTAAAGGTTCACAGGGTCCTCAAGGAGAAAAAGGACCACAAGGACAACAAGGTTCAGTTGGTGCAAAGGGATTAACCGGACCCTCCGGACAACAAGGAGATAAAGGTCCTCCTGGTCCACAAGGAGAAAAAGGAATCACGGGTCCTGTAGGACAACAAGGAGAAAAAGGTCCTAAAGGAATTCCAGGTCCAGTTGGAGATAAAGGTCCAAAAGGTTTGGAAGGTCCAGTTGGAGAAAAAGGACCACAAGGTCCTCAGGGTCCAGCCGGCGGAAAAGGTCTAACTGGAGTTCCTGGTCCTCAAGGAGAAAAAGGAGAAAAAGGACAAACCGGTCCAATTGGAGAAAAAGGTCCAACAGGATTAACTGGTCCTACAGGTGATAAAGGACCACAAGGACCACAAGGCCCACAAGGAGAACGCGGTCCATCAGGTCCACCTGGAGAAAAAGGTCCGCAAGGTCCCCAAGGAATCCAAGGCCCACAAGGAGAACGCGGTCCTACTGGCCCAATCGGTCCAGTAGGTGAACAAGGTCCAGTAGGTGAACAAGGTCCGGTAGGTCCAGCAGGCCCAAGAGGTCCACCAGGTCCACCTGGAGAAAAAGGAACAGCTGGCGGTATGTCTTCAGAACAAAAAGCACTGTTTAAAGATCTTTTAGAATTGTTAACTGCAAAAGATATCATTACAACTGAAGAACAAATTAAACTAATGAGCTACCTTTACTAAGTTTAAATTAATTTTTTATTGTTTTTAATTTGAAAAATGATTAAAATTTTTTAAACTATTTTTAAAATTAATTTTGAATTTTTATTTTTGTAAAATATTTTTTTTATGAAAATTAGAAAAAGGAAAAC
>JACEMX010000077.1 GCA_013867335.1 Candidatus Nitrosomaritimum aestuariumsis | reverse complement strand
TCAAGACTTCTTCTAAAGTACTCTGCTTCACTGTATTGCACACCAATGGCTGCAAAAACTACGGCAAAGTCATCTTGCGTACCAACTACACTTGCTTGTCTTGCAATTTGAGCTGCTACAAGGTTGTGAGACATACCAGAGCCAGAAAAGATTGGAAGTTTTTGTCCTCTTACTAGAGTAATCATTCCATCAATTACTGAAACACCAGTTTGAATGAAGTCTTTAGGATACTCTCTTTGCTCAGGATTCATTGGTTCACCATTAATGTCAATAAATTGATCTGCTATTGGATCGGGCAATCCATCTTTTGGTCTACCTAATCCATCAAAGACTCTACCAAGTACCTCTTTTGATACTGGCATCTCCATTACTTTACCTACAAATTTTGCGTTAGTACCAGATATTGAAAGTCCGGTCGTTCCTTCAAAGACTTGAACAATTGCTTTTCCATTTCCAACTTCAAGAACTTTACCTAATCTTCTTTCGCCTTCATTTGTTTCAACTTCAACTAGTTCATCAAATGCTGCATTTGAAACATCATCAACTACTACAAGTGGGCCTTTAATTTCTGCAATCTTGCTGTATTGAACTCCGCCTTCTGCGCTCAATTTTGAACTTTTACTCCTGTAATGTTTTTGAATTGTTCTTGCATGTCTACTTCTAACTGATCAAGTTTTGGCATCTCATCGTCTTTAATATCCATTCTTGCTTTAAGCATAGAACCAACGATTGACATTGCTCTAATATCTGCAAGTGATGCTCCCTCTTTAAGGGCTTGTTGACCTTTCTTGTAAAATTCTACTAGCAATTTTAGAAGTTTGTATTGTTTTTCAGGACTACAATAAGTATCAACATCATCAAATGAGTTTTGCTGTAACAGACCGATTTTTACCATTCTTGCAACCTCAAGAATTAGTTTTTCTTCGTCTGGTAATGCTTCAGGACCTAAAAGTCTAACAATCTCTTTTAGCGTATCTTCTCTTTGTAAAACTCCATATGCTTCACTTCTAAGGCTTAACCAATCCTCGTTGATGTTCTCTCCCCACCATTTTGCAATGTCTGCCAAATAACCAGAATAGCTGTTCATCCAGTTAATTGATGGGTAGTGTCTAGAGTATGCAAGCTTTGCATCCAAAGCCCAGAAAGTTTTGATAAATCTCATTGTATGTGTTGTAACTGGTTCTGTAAAGTCACCACCTGATGGAGATACTGCTCCAACCAAAGTAACTGAACCATCGCGGTCTGGGCTTCCAGATGCTCTTACACGTCCTGCCCTTTCATAAAATTCTGCTAATCTTGATGCTAGATATGATGGATATCCTTCTTCTGCAGGCATCTCTTCTAGACGGCCACTCATTTCACGAAGAGATTCGGCCCATCTACTAGTAGAGTCAGCTACAAGAACAACATCTTTTCCCATATCTCTATAATATTCTGCAATTGTTACACCGGTGTAGATGCTTGCTTCTCTTGCTGCTACCGGCATGTTACTTGTATTTGCTACCAAAACTGTTCTGTCCATAAGTGGTTTTCCTGTTCTTGGATCTTTGAGTTCTGGGAATTCTACGAGTACTTCTGTCATTTCGTTTCCTCTTTCACCGCATCCAATGTATACTACAACTTGAGAGTCAGCCCACTTTGCAATTTGGTGTAGTGTTACGGTTTTACCAGTTCCAAATGCTCCTGGGATAGAACCAGTACCGCCTTTTGCAATTGGGAAAAATGTGTCAATAACACGTTGTCCTGTTAGTAGTGGTACTGTTGGATCATATCTTTTTAGGAATGGTCGTGGTTTTCTTACAGGCCATTTGTGATACATCTTTAGTGGGATAGTTTGTCCATCTTTTTCTGTTGTTGCAACTTCTGTTTCTAAATTATAATCTCCTTCACTTACAACATTTGTGATTTTTCCTCCTTTATGGTCAGGAGGTACCATAATAGAGTGTTCAATCAGGTCTGTTTCTTGAACAGTGCCTAGGACAGTTCCTGCAGTTACATCATCACCAATTGCTACTTTTGGAACAAAGTGGTATTGTTTGGTTAAATCTACAGGGGTTGTAGTAATACCTCTTCCAATAAAGGAACCTGAGGCTTTTGATAATTCTTTTAGAGGTCTTTGAATTCCATCATAAAGTTGTCCAATAATTCCTGGACCTAAAAGTACACTAAGTGGGTTACCAGTACCAATTACAGGCTCACCTGGTTTTAATCCACTTGTTGATTCGTAAACTTGGATAAATGCGACATCTCCTGTTAATCTGATTACTTCTCCTACTAGTTTGGAATTTCCAACAGTTACAGTCTCATACATTTTTGCATCAGACATTCCGTCTGCCCGTACAGCCGGACCGCTTACCCAAACTATTCTACCTTGAGCTGCCATACTAATTACCTACTCCGAATTGGGTTGCAATATCCTTCCTAATTAAAGGCTTCAATCGTTCGATTCTTGCATCGACAGTATTGTCAAATGTCATAGAACCATCTTTGGATTTTACCTTAACACCGCCAAGACATTCAATAGTTTCCGAAGATAATTCAGAACCTGGATACTGTGATAACATGGATTGAACTATTTCTTTGTCCTTGGTATTTGTAAAAACAACTATCTCTGTTGTTCCCAAGATTTTTGTTGATTCGTCTAAGAGAGATTTTATTAAATTAGAATAGTCACCACTGCGATCAGCATTTGCAATTTCATCTAGTGCTTTTTGGAATACTTTGTCGATTGACTCTTCAATTGTTGTAAGTTGCTTATTTCTGGCCTCAAGATCGGCGCTTCCCATGATTTGTTTTTCAATTTTATCTGCCTCTTTTTTGCCGTCATTGATGATTTGGTCATATTCTTGCTCTAGATTTTTAGAGAAATCGTCTAGTTTTTGTTGAGATTCTGCGAGTGCCTCATTAAGACCTGATAAGATATTTGATTCTGTTTGACTGAGAATTTTGTCTATGGTTCTTTCTAATGCAGAATCGGGAGCCAACATTTGGCGTTGACTCGCTAATAGATTTTAATGTTTGGTAGTTGGTCCAATCAGAAAGATATTAAAAACAAAAAATTATCATCAAAGCATCTTGGCTACCTCGGATCTAAAGCTTGGGACCGTTATTTTACCAAGAAGTGAGTCTCCAAGAGCGATCTCAAGGCTTACGGAATTTACGTGGTTTCACAAAATAGACACTGAAAATGATCTTGTGACTCCAGAGATAGATGACCTCCTTTTAGAGGCTCAAAAATCATACCAAGAGATTAATGATGTGATAAAAGGGCTAGAAATTCCTATGGATGTAGGAATTTTGGAGATACTTTTCAAAGGAACTGTAATCAAAAAAACAGATTATGAGATTGATGAAATTGATGAGATGATAAATTATCTAAAAGAGAACGCCCCTGGCATTATTCAAAAACCTGCTGAATTGCTTGAAGAGCAAAAAAACATCAAGCATGCAATTGAAGAGTACACTTCACTCAGAGAGACTTTAGAGGTTGTTAAGAAAATGAAAATAGATTTGAGTGGTTTTGGTTTGATGAAATATTTTTACACCAACCTATTTGTAATCAACTCTGCTGATTTTGAAGAAATAAATCGATCGTTAGAAGACATCACAATTTACAAATACGATTTAGACAGTAAGGAAAAATCCGCACTTCTTATAATTTCTGATGTTGAAGATTCGGAAAAAGTTCTAAAGGTAATGAGGAGTTTCAATTCTAATGCATTTACAATTCCTGAAGGAGTCTCACAGATTCCCAGTGAGGCATATGAGAATGCCAATGCAAAAATTAAAGAATTAACGGCAAAGCGATCATCCATTAAAAAAGAAATTGCAGGGCTCAAAAAAGGCCTTAGACGAGATATTCTATCAATTCATGAAAAAGCAAAAATCGCAAAAGACGTGCTTGAAACTTTAAGAAAACCAGGAGGAACAAGACATTTTGCTGTAATTCAAGGATTTATTCCAGAAAAAATGGAGAAAAAATTCCATGATTCTACTAATCAATGGACGTCCGTTGTAGAAGAGGTTACTGATCCTAAACTGGTCAATCTGTTACCAACATTGTTTGATAACAAGAGATTCGTAAGAACATTTGAAGTAATAACAAAAAGTCAGGGCATTCCAAAAAAGGGGGAACCAGATCCCACTCCAATGATTGCCTTGATGTGGCCTATTTTTTATGGATTAATGTTTGCAGATGTGGGTCATGGTTTATTGTTGATGGGTTTAGGATTATTATTCAAAGTAAAAGGACAAGGTGATATTTCAAAATGGGGAATGCTAATTGCAATTTCAGGAGCCTCTGCAGCAATAGCTGGTGTAGGAGCAGGAGAAGCATTTGGTTATCACCTTGATCATTTAGGTCCCTTTGAAGGGTTGTTAGAAGAGGGCGGAGCCCTTTATTCGGTAAGTTGGATTGTAGGAATACTAAGCGTGGCAGAACTGACATTTGATCAAGTAATCAATATTCTTAAGGTCTCACTGTTCATTGGAATCATTCATCTTGTATGGGCAATGATTTTGAGGATGCAAAGACTTGCCCAAGCCGGTCAAAAACTTGTATTGTACATGGAGGCAATTCCAAATCTAACACTTTATGGTGGAATTGTTGTAATTATGATGTGTGCAATTGGTTCTCAATATGATGTAATGAACATGTATTCAAGAGTTCATACCGAAGCTGTTCCATGGGTAACAGTATTTTTGGGTGATTGGGCTCAAGTTTGGATAGTTACCAGGATTGCAGTTATTGTTGTAATTGCTTCGATGGTCATAATGATGGTCGGAGGTATTATGCATGCAAAAAAACACCCAGGAGAGGGAGATGCAGGAAGTGTTGTCATGGAGGTATTTCTTGGAAAAACAGTTGAAAGTTTAGCCCATACGATTAGTTATGCGAGGTTGGGAATTATGCTTTTGGTGCATGCGGCGTTGTTGTTAACGGTTAACAATGCATACACTTCTCTTGGAGGTGCAGAATCAGGAGGAGCAATAGCAATGATTGTTGGAGGTAATTTAGGAATTATGATGATTGAAGGATTGATTGTATATATCCAGTCGCTTAGGTTGCATCTGTATGAGTTCTTTACCAAGTGGTATGCAGGTGGTGCAAGACCATTTGCACAACTCAGACAAGAATTGATTTACAATAATTTCATCTGGAAAAAAAAGTAAATCTAAAATAAAATTTTAATATAAAAAATAATATTTAGATAAAGAAAAGTTTATTCTTTATCACCTTTGGCTTTATCGTGACCTTTTTGGGCCGCATCTTTTGCACCCTCATATCCTTTAGTGCCAAGTTCTGTCCCTTTTTCGATACCTTTCTTACCTAGATCTGTTCCTTTTTCTATACTCTTTTCAGCAGTATCTTTGAGTTTTTTTAGAAATCCCATACAAGTTATTCTTATTTAAGATAGAAAAACTCTTTGGAGAAGTTGTTCTCAAGTTATTTTACAGCAGGAAGGTCTAATCTATTTCCCCATTCTCCCCAAGAACCAAGATATACTTTGACATTTTCAAATCCAAGTTTTTTCAAAACAATGAAAGAATTTGCGGCTCTATATGCCCCTTGGCAATAGGTAACAATCTCAGAATCTTTTGGAACATCATAAAGTTCTGAGAGATCAGATTCATTTTTGATTGTGCCATCTTCATTTACATTAAGAGTCCAGTCAATATTGATGGAGTTTGGAATGTGCCCAGCTTGGGCGGCTCTTACTATGGTGCCATCATATTCACCTACAGATCTTGCATCAATTATTTTCAGTTTATCTAAATTATCACGAATATTCTCAAATCCGGTAATAATTGAGGAATTAATTTTTCCAGAATAATTAGTGGGTCGGAAGCTGTTTTGTTTTGTTTCAACCTCTAATTTTTCGTGGACCCATTTTTTCATTCCTCCATCTAACATGACAACATTGGGATGCGAGAAATACATTAGCATCCAAACACCACGAGCTGCAAGCATCCCTGAAATTTCATCATAGAAGATTACTTTTTTCTCTTCTGTTACACCTGCAAATGATAAAATCATTTGAGTTTGTTTGTTGAAATTATCAATTCCTTCTTTTGAGGTGTCAATCCAATGAAATGCAAAGAGATCCAAGTTTACTGCTCCTGGAATATGCCCTTCTGAATATTCTTTGAATGAACGAGTGTCAATTATCAAAGTCTGAGGTTCCTTTAGAATGGAGTTTAGATCTGTTGTTGAAATTATCATACTCCATGTACTTTTAGCAAGTGTAAATTGATTTGGTTTGAATAATAAAAAGAAGAAAAGAAAAAGGATTTTCTATTCGTTTACGTATGCTCTTTCTCCGTGCTGTGCCAAATCGAGACCAATCTCCTCTTCTTTTGGAGTGACTCTGATTCCGCCAGGCCAAACGGCATCCATTACTTTCAGGATTACAATAGTTACACCAAAGGCATAGCCTATTGAGATTGCAGCAGCAATAATGCTGATTGCTTGTTGTTCCATACCTTCTGCAGTACCAGTCCATGCTCCAGTACCATCACCGCCAGTATCCCAAATGTGTGGACTAGCTAGTGTACCAGTTAGGATAGCACCTGTAAGACCGCCCATTCCGTGGACTCCCCATACATCTAATGCGTCGTCCCACTTCCTTGCGTTCTTGAAGGCAATACAACCATAACAAATTGTACCTGCTGAAATGCCGATAATAATTGCCGCCATTGGACCAACAAAACCTGAAGCTGGAGTAATTGCTACTAGACCTGCTACTGCGCCAGATGCGGCTCCTACAATACTTGGTTTTCCTGTATGTGCCCATGACACTAATACCCAAGTAACTGCTGCCATACCTGTCGATGTGTTTGTAACAGTCCATGCGCTTACGGTAATACCGTCTACCATTACCTCACTTCCGGTGTTGAAACCAAACCATCCAAACCAGAGTATTCCTGCTCCCAGGACTACCATTGGAATGTTGTGTGGCTCCATTGGTACCTTTCCATATCCTAGTCTTCTACCTAAGACCATGGCACCTGCCAATGCAGCGAATCCCGAAGAAATGTGTACTACAGTACCACCAGCAAAGTCTAATGCATAATCTGGATACAGTTCTGGATCAAGATCCAGTCCGCCTCCACCTATGAAGCCGCCTCCCCAGACCCAGTGTGCAATTGGATCGTAGACAAACGTTCCCCATAAAAGTACGAATATGACTAATGCACTAAACTTGATTCTGTCAATTAGACCACCAATAATTAGAATTGGTGTGATAATTGCGAATGTTGCTTGGAACATTGCGAATAGTTGGTGTGGAACTGTACCAGGCCAATCTTGACTACAATAGTCTCCTTCAACCATCGCGTTCATTTGGTACGCTGCTGACCATGTATCTCCACATGGGCCTACCTCACCTAATGGTGCAAATGGCGAGACCATGTTGAATCCTGCATAATCAAGGCTTCCCATGAACATTTGAGCTCCTTCATCTGCATTTGGTGCAAATGCTAGAGAATATCCCCAGAGGATCCATTGTACTGACATTAATCCCATTACTACAATGGTCATACCAAGTACATTGACGATATTCTTTGATCTGGCTAAACCGCCATAAAAGAATCCGACTCCCGGAGACATGAATAGTACCAATGATGTTGCTGTAAGCATCCATGCAGTGTCACCTGTGTCAATAAGACAAGGTAGCATGTGTCCTTCTTCATCGGCATACCAACATTCGTTTGGATTTCCAGTGTAAATTCCACTGGTTCCTTTAACATATCCGTCCATACCATCATCAACTTGTTGTGCAAATGCTTGTGTCATTGCACCAGTTGCTGTTATGGCTACTGCGGCCACAAGTAATAGAGCATACTTGTGGTTCCTAGAATTCATTGTTTTAATCGAAATTGAAAATTATTTAAGGGTTGAGACCACAGAATTGCTAAATTTGTAAATTATTATATTTTAGTATAAACTGATATTATCATAGAAAATGAAAATTATGTTATGGAGTGAGGCATGAAAGTAAAATCAGATACAAAATTATCAATATTTGATACCTTCAAGACAAAAGAAAATAGTCTTACAGGTGAGGCAATAAGGCAGCGATCAATTATACGAATTTTATCTAGCCAAGCAAACCCGGCAGAAAGGACTAGGACAGGAATTTCTCAAAAAATTGCAAAGGGGCAAGGAATAGTTTGGAAGAATATCTATTCTGGAATTTTCAGAGATCTTGATGAAATTTTGCTTCCTATGGGGATTGCAGAAGAACATGGAAGATTGCCTCTCAAAAGAGGTCCAAAAGCCCTTCAGGAAAAAGGAATTCCATTTTACCATCTAACAAGAAAGGGAATTTTGATTGCCCTATCCATAAAAGAGGTTGAAAATAAGGAAAAATTGCTTGCAGAGTTTTTCTCAAATGCCGATTCAAAAGAAAAAGAATTTGCAAAAATCCTCACTAACCTTTCCAAATCAAGTCCAAATTTCACATACTCAATTTTTCAGAAATATGTAAAGGCATTTTGCGATGACAAAATTAAAGATCTTCTCCCTTTTGATCTAGCAAAATTACAAAGTATTCCTGACGAGTCACTTACCATACAAAAGGAGATTCTGCAGGCGTTCTTGAAACTATCAAAACAAGAGAAAGAAGATGCCATTAGGTTTCTCAACGAAATTACTTGAAAATTAGGTAATTTAGGAATAAATCGCCAAACATTAAAATCAGTTACATAATCAGTTCCATTGAAATGGGCTCTAAGAATGTCTATGCCTCTGTAAAGTCATACAGTAAAAGAGGCAAATTATTAAAGAAAGCCGATTTTCAAACATTAGCTGAATCTAGGGATTTAGAGGAATTAATGACTCGAATTAAAAATACAATTTATGCAGAATCCGTATCAGATGTTCAAAAACCATTTACTTCACAAAAAATTGAAAACGCCTTGAGAGGTCATTTAGCCGATGTTCATTATTCAATCGCTAAATTGTCTGGAGATAGAAGTATTTTCAATGCGTATTTCTTGAAATTTATTATTTCGAATTTGAAATCAGTTCTAAAGGGTAAGGTTTTAGGAAAATCCCAAGAAGAGATGGAGGCTCACATTAATTTGCATGCCGAGGAGTTAATCAAACAAAGAGACATCGTAGTCAAAGCACTAGTTGCAAAAGATCTAGAAGAAACAGTAGCGAGTTTAAACTCAAGTCAATTCGGAGAAGAAATTACAAAAGCTGTTACTCTATATAATGAAAAAAAGAATATGCAAATTTTTGACATTTATTTTGATAAAATTTTGTATCAGGAATTAGGTCGTGCCATAAAAAATAGCAGAGCCAGGGAAGTTATCAAATTAATCGGAATGGAAATTGACTTTTACAACTTGTTAAGTGCTATCAGAGGAAAGTTCTGGGGCCTAGAAGAAGAACAAATTCAAGATTTGATTGCATCGACTACCCCTACTGTATCTCGGGATTTAATCAGCAGGATGATTGGTGCAGCATCGATTAAAGATGCCTTCAATGAGCTTGCAAGCACCAGATACAAAAATCTCATCCCAGAAGCCGAAAGTGAATTAGATGCAGTATCTGAATTTGAGAGAAAGTTTGAACTGGAAATGTACCAGTCCTCACTGAGATCTTTTACAAAAATGTTTAGTTTTGCTACAATTATTGGCATTACAAAATTGACTGCATATGAGGTAAGAAATCTGTCCGCAATTGCATATGCTGTAGAACAAAAAATACCAACAGAAACTACAATGTCAAAATTAATCCTAGAAGAAGATTAGCCTCAAAATGGCAAACTTCCCTTCTGAAAAAAAGAAAGTGCCTACCGAAGTTATAATCAATACCATTTGGGTAAGTACATTTTTAGCTATGATTTTCACTATTCCTGCCCTGGGAATATTTCTGGGAATCTATTATGGAACGGGAAATTTGGTGTTAGGTGCAGTGTTAGGATTTAGCACTCATTTTGTGGCTTTTGCCTTCTCTAGTAGGATTTCTAAATTCCTCACAAAAATTATGAGTTAACCTATAAGGATCTATTTTCTAAGTGATTTATCATGATGGGAGACAGAGACTTTCGAAGCATCATCAAAAATGCCATTGATTCCATAGGAAAGGAATTAGAAATTGACATAGATGCTAGTGACTATAAGACTATCCATCTTCAAGAGGTAGTCCAATGTTTAAGACGATCCTATTACGATAGAACAGACTCCAAAGAAGTGGAAAGAAGAGGATTCAATGATCTAACTAGTGGTTTGCTGCGAAAATTAGAGTATGGAAGTGAGCCCAAGATCTTTGAGATTGACGATATTAAATTGAAGGGACAATCAGACATGATTCTTGATGATATTATTATTTTATTTAGATCCAGTAAGGAGATTCCAGAAGCTCCTCAGGCTAATGATCTTCTTTATCTAAATGCCTGTCTCTGGATTTATGATAAACCTGATGGAATGATTATCTATATTACAAGTGAAAGAGAAGAGTTTACCTTTTCACTTACTCGCGACAAAAAGATGTTTGAGGAGGTAATTAGGAGAGTTAGAGTTTTGAATGATCTTTTAAATGAACAAAAAACTCCAATTTTGGAACCATCTTTGAGTTGTTTGGATTGCCAATATTATCAGAGATGCTTTATCAGCAAAAAGAGCTCAAAACAACTTTCCTTAGCTGAAATGCTAGGGCTATCTAAGGAAAACTAAATTAAAAATATTGTAAAGGATTGGTTTCCTTTGTTTAATCTAGTGGTTCTGGATGTCCTTTACCACGTAATGCAAAGCATACAACTGCTAAGGCAATTGCTACCCCTGCTGCTGCACCATATGCTGCCATTCCTGCTTCTGCCATTTGTTAAAAAACAACTGTACGGGCTTTTATAACTTTGTCAATCAATTTGTCCTAAAAACAAATTATCACAATTTTCAAATTTTATGATACAATAAATGTGCTTACTTGAAGGATTCAAAATGAATCTCATTTTCTTGTCCACTGGTCATAGAACTGAGATTAAAGAAAACATCACCTTCTACTCTCCAACTTGGATTGCTGCTTTCAAGAATTGACATTAACTCAGGAGAATTTCCTGGAGACTTTAAGGTAATCTTGTCTTTTAGAATAATGGAATTATTACTGAGCAATGTGTAATAGTTTGACCCATCAACCATTCCTTCAGGTCTTTTGCCAATTTCGCCAGCTGATATTTTGTATTCTTCAGAACCGCTTGAGGCATAAAGTGAATATTTTAATTGCTGAGCTATGACTGAGCGGGAATTAGGATTATCAAGTTTGAACTTTATTTCTATAACAGCTGCCCTTTCTGAAACTTGTAAAATTTCAACGCTATCTAATTCAATATTTATGGGCTCTACTTGGCTTTGAATTTCTTGAGTTGAACCCTCATCAAAAGTATCACTAGTTGAGGTTGATACAAAAATAACACCTATTATTCCTATGAGAATCGCAATTGCTGCAATGACAAAAATCTTAGGATTCAATAATACCACTCACCATTATGATATCTTAAATGTTGAGATAGTTATTATACCATTATAAAGAAAAATCCATGTGCAGTACTTTCAGGCCGTACAGCAAGGCAAAATCAGAGCTAACAAATCGCAGATGAAATTATTTGATGTTGCAGGATTTGGAATGCTTACTCTAACTACTAAAAAAATTGATGGAAAGTTCTTTCCTGTTGGAGAAGAAGATTTTACTGCCGTGATTCAATCCGAAGAAGGATATGTAGCTGTAATTGTAGACAAAGATGGATACACAAAAGCTCAATCTAAGAAAGTAGAAAAAAATGAAGCACTTGAGATTTTTAACAAGTTAAGGGATTCTGGGGTGCCTGAATATCCCGAATCAAGCATAAAAATTTGGACTGAAGATAGACCAACCATTCAAAATGAATCATCAGAATAAAATTTTAAGATAAAACAATTTTTGTTCCAACATCTGAACCCTTAATTGCTTTTTCAATAATTTTTGTATCTGCCTTTAAAATTCTAGTTTTAATTTTAGATCTTTCTATTATTTTGAGGGCAACAATATCCATAAGATCATATCCTCCTGCAACCGAGTCTTCATGCACTAACATATTTTTTAGATTCTTTAATTCAATTTGCTTGAATTTTTTTGCCTTTTTGTTTTTGTTAGGATCCATATCATAAACTCCATCAACATCTGTAGCATTCAAAAATTGTTCAGCTTTGATTTTTTCAGCAATTAGTGCTGCTGTTCCGTTTGTACTTTGTCCTGGATGCAAACCTCCAGTAACCACAATTAGACCATCATCAACTGCATGTCTTACCTCTTGTAAAGTGGTGGGTGGATGGGAATATGCTTTATTTTTTAATGCATAAATCAAGAGTTTAGCATTTAATCGTGAAATTTCAATTCCCAACTCATCTAATGTAGATTCATCGGCTCCAGAAGATCTTGCATGAGAAATATAGTGTCTTGCAATATTTCCTCCACCTGCAATTACTACTGGTTGACATATTTTGCTAATTTTCACCAAAAATGTAGCATAATCTTTTAAGACTTTGACATTATCCATGCCAAAAACACGTCCTGAAAGTTTGATTACAATTCTTTTTTTCATTATTTTAGGTCACCCAAGATTGATTTTGCGGCAATTTCAACTTTTTTTCTAGTTTTTTGAGGTGTGTAAACCCTCAAAATATTCATGAATCCTGATATCGCAGAAACGACAGGAATATCTGAAATGGACATTTCTTGTGCCTGAGATTTACCATTTTCTTTTGTAATTAGAATAATTTGTTTTGATTCCTTTTTAGATGGGGCAAGAGGTATCGACGGGGTAACAGAACTGTCAACAAATATTTCATTTTCATCTACTTTGGATTTTTTAGAAAGAGAGGATCTAATTTCGTTTGTTTTGGTTTTCTCTAAAAGATTTTTACTAGTTAGAATTCTCTCGTAAACACATTTTAACAAATTTCGGTTTTGATAGTCCTCTGCAAATTTTTTTGCTCTTTTTAGTTTTGGAGAATTTGAGGAAAGGAGCATAGATAAAACGTATTCATCAGTGAGTTTAATGTATTCATTTATGTTAAATGATGTAAATCCAAACTCATCATCAGATAATCGTAGTGCTTCTAATAGCATTACTTCTGCTGCCCTTACTGTTTTATGAAAGTAAACTGCTTTGAACATTTGATATCTAGAATGCATCATAGATTCAAAAGAGTAGAGTGCAGATTTTTCTAAGGCTAGTTTTTTCTTGTGAACGTCTAATGATTGTGTTAATCGTTTATGATCAATTTTTGCATGCTCTGCACCTGTGAAATATCCATCACGTAAAAGATAATCCATCATATCGGCACTAAGGGCCCCGGATACTATTTCATTTAGATATTGAAGTTTGGAGTCACCAAATGCAATCTTAGTAATTGTTTTTTTATCATAACCATTTTTAGATAAAGTATCTCCAATTACAGATTTCAAAATTAAATTCCTTCCAAAATCTTCATGTGAGATTTTTTTCTTTTGTATAATTTCTTCGAATAGATGAGAAAATGGTCCGTGTCCTATATCGTGTAAAAGTCCTGCAAGCCTAAGTTGTTCTATATCTTCTTTTTTTAGAATTCCTTTTTCTCTTAATGCTTCACCGGCTTGACTTGCAATGTGCATAACTCCTAGTGAGTGTTCAAATCGTGTATGCTGAGCAGCAGGGTAAGTTAGATGAGCCCCCGAAAGTTGTCTAATTCTTCTTAATCTTTGAAAAATGGGATTATCTATAATTTTTAGTTCGTGGTCATAAACACGAATAAAATCATGTATTGGATCGATTATATCTAGATAATTTGTTCTCATAATCCTATTTTCTTTGAAAAGATTTTCAATATTTCTTGATGTACTTCTTCTTTTGATTTAGTTGCATCAACAATCTTCCATCGTTTTTTCTTAGCAGTAGTTCGATAAATTTTGGAGATATTTTTTAGAAAATCTTTATTTTTTTCAAATTTGTCTCTATTGGTTTTTTTTCTTTGAAATGATTCCTGTTGAGAAACATCTAGTAAAATAACCAGGTCTGCTTTTGGAAGACCAGCATCTAAATTTTCTAGCCAATTTTGTTTCATGCCATTTGCCAATCCATATACAAGATTGGATTGATAGTATCTGTTCATTATTAAGACAGAATTTTTTGATTGGGCTTTCAAAATGTCATTTAATTTTTCCCATCTATTTGCAGCTAAAAGGCAGTGAATGGTTTGAGGAGGAAATTTTCTTTTTCCACCAAGATATTTTGCTATTTCCTTACCTACAGGTGTAGTATAATCGGGGAAACTAAAGGTAGTAGCCTTGATTTTTCTTTTTTTTAGTGCTTTGAATAATAATTCGGTTTGGGTTTTTTTACCTGCTTGGTCACCACCCTCAATAACTATAATCATAACTTAACAATCTCAATAAATTGAGTAATTAAAAATCTATCAATATTTTGGATTTTTGAACTAATCAAGTGTTTTTAAAAATTTTTAAACGAACTTGTGAAGTTTTAACGTGGGTATGAATGGATTAATTGTAATTTTGCTATTTTCATTATTTTTTGTCCCAGTATCAGTTTTTGCGATTGCAGATATTGAAAATAAAACTATAGTGGCAGATTCTGAGAGTTCTGATATTGTTTTAACTTTAGAGTTTGGAGAGAATCAATATACCAAGTCACAACGGATGATCCCAGTTTTACAATCGGGCTCATTGGCAATAGGAGATAGCATTATGGAAATTACAGATTCTAGAACAAAGATTATGGGAAATTCTTTTGTTATTCATTCTGAGAATATTTTGATTTACGCTAAAGGATTAGAAAATGGAGATTTTTTGATCAATAGTTATTTGATTGGCGGTACTCAGTTTGAACCAATAAAATTAAGTTCAATTTCTCAAGAAGAGGCCAGTGAAGAAATTAATGATAAGCCCATTTCTCCTGAAATGATTGTGTTGATTAGGCAAGATGTCAGAACATTTTGGAATGATGTCTATGATTTAGAAATAAAGGTGTTTGATAAAACGATCAATCCCAAACCGCAATTCTATCAAAGTTTAGGTGCAATAGATCAGGCTGACATCAACATAATATTGAAAAATAAGATTGGTGAAGAGTTGACGCAGTTTTCAGGAAAAACAGATTCTAGAGGTTATTGGGATGGAAATTATTTTGTTCAACAGAATCTTGTACCTGGTGGAACGTACATTATAGAGGTTAATGTTAATTATTTAGACGCCAGTAATTTTCAAAATTTTGAAACATTTTTCGTTGCAGATACTAGAGCCTCAGATTCTTCTGACTAGATTTTTGGTGGGTAATTTTTTAAAATTTCAATAAATTTGATTTTTGTTTCTATGATTATAATCTGAATTACTATCAAGGTTTATAACCAAAAATTGATTATATATCTCAAAATGGGATTGGTAAAATCTATGGCAAACGAAATGATGAAAGAGATCGGAAACAAATCAAGGGAGTTTTATGAATTTGTTTTACCACCTGTAGATATGCACCTTGATGATGAAAAACTGACAGTATTGATTGATTTACCCGGATTTGAGAAAAAAGACATCAGGCTTTCATTGGATGAAAATATTTTGTCTATTCAGGCTTGTAAAGAGGAAGTAGAAGAAAGCCATCATATGATTTGTAACCAACGCCCTAATGTTATTGATAAAAAAATTAGATTGCCTGTTGATGTAAACGATGAAGAGGATGCAGTGAGTTCTGCCAAATACTCTCAAGGAGTTTTAACAATCATCATTCCTGTTCATAAACATGGTAAAGAAATCAAAGTAGAATAATTATTTTTTTCTGAATATAGTGAAAATACTC
>JACEMX010000021.1 GCA_013867335.1 Candidatus Nitrosomaritimum aestuariumsis | reverse complement strand
TCTTGTAGTGAAGATGGTACCTGTACATGCCATGGAGATGGACATCAGTGCTCTTGTGGAGGACATGATGGAATGATGGGAACTTGTGCTTCTTGTGCAGGACATTCAGGCCAAATGCATGGAATGACAGGACATAGTATGGATGCAATTTCTGGAACAATTCAATCAGATCAAGACCCAGGAATGGGTCATGAAGAACATCAGTTAGCTGTATTGCTTGCTCCACGAGACAGACCTTACACTGGACTTCTAACATATTCTGCATCTGAAAACGTTCAGCTAGTTGCATTACATGGACCATTACCTGAAGGAAAGGTAAAGGGACAAGCTACTTGGACTCCAGATGGAAAGACACACTTTGCACTAACACTTGTTGATCAACAAAACAAGATGGGAACATGGATGTTCACAGGAAACGCATTAGCAACTCATACGTTCAATAATGAACCATTTGCAATAACCTATTCTATTGTAACAATGGATGGAGGCAATGGAATGTCAGTTCATGAAAAACGAATGCATGGTTCGATGTGTAATTGTGCAGCAGATTGTAACTGCAATGAAGACGGAGTTTGTACATGTTCAGGTGAAGAAGGACCTTGCATGTGTGGACCAAACTGCAACTGTGGTCAATAACCACTTCTTTTTCTTTTCTTTACAGATAATTTAATCTAGATTTTTAAATAGATAACAACGAGTTTAGTCATATTGAAGAATTTTCCAGTCCTGTTATTCTTTTCAATTTTTGTAATTTTATTTTCTGCTAACGAAGTATATGGTCATGGATTGGGTGCAGAAACATTCCCACCTGTAGATCTTAACGGAAAACTAGTAACTCTTGAAGTTTCTTCTTCAAATAACAATCCTGAAGAAACCGAGGATCAACAAATATCCATTTCTTTAATTGATTTTAATTCAAAGGTTACATTACGTGATGTAACTTTTCTCATAAAATCTGA
>JACEMX010000141.1 GCA_013867335.1 Candidatus Nitrosomaritimum aestuariumsis | reverse complement strand
GGAGTAACTCTGACTCTCTTAAGGTAGCCAAATGCCTTGTCGGGTAAGTTCCGACGCGCATGAATGGAACAACGAGAGCCCCACTGTCCCCGCCTACAACCCGGTGAAGCCACATAAGGTGGACGAACAGTCCATCATCTTCCATCGGGGAGAGAAGACCCCGTGGAGTTTTACTGCAGCTTGTGCTTGTGGTATAGTAAGAATTGCACAGGGTATCTGGGAGCCATGCTTAACATTCTCCGGGATGTTAAGAAGCAACGATGTAACACCAGACTCTTTTTGCAGTACCACTTATCCAGTGAAGACCGGAGACATGTGCAGGTGGGCAGTTCGGCTGGGGCGGCACCCCTTTGAAAAGATATCAAAGGGGCCCAAAGTTGAGTTCAAACGGGGCAGAAATCCGTTGAAGAGGGCAAAGCCAAAAACTCGACTGAATGGATTTCCAAACGCACGGAATTCATAGACGAAAGTCTGGCTTAGCGATCCTTCGTGTGCCCACTATTGGGGCCCGGAGGTGACAGAAAAATTACCCCAGGGATAACAGGCTCGTCGCGGGCGAGAGCTCCTATCGACCCCGCGGTTTGGTACCTCGATGTCGGCTTTTCCTATCCTGGTCCTGCAGCAGGGGCCAAGGGTGAGGCTGCTCGCCTATTAAAAGGGAACATGAGCTGGGTTTAGACCGTCGTGAGACAGGTCGGTCTCTGCCTGATGGAAGCGTGAATAACTGAGGGGAAGTTGCTCCGAGTACGAGAGGAACAGAGCAGCGTGGCCACTGGTTTACCGGTTGTCTGATAAGGCAGGCCGGGCAGCTAAGCCGTTTGGGCTAAGTGCTGAAAGCATCTAAGCACGAATCCCATCCCGAGACAAGATATTCTTTCGCAAGATGAAGGTCGGCAGCAGAAGACTGCGTTGATAGGAAGGTGGTGTAGATCACAAGCTTCGGCGAGTGGTGAGCCAGCCTTTACTAATAGACCAACACATCGGTTCAGCCACTTACATAGAGACTATGCGCGATGAATTCATTTTTGAATTCACTAAGTGGAATACAAATACACGACTGCACGATGAATTATTTTTAATTCTCTTTAGCGAAAGCTATACACGACTATTTTACAATCATTATTTTTCAGTTTGATTTCTAATACTAACTTTGAAATATCATCAATTTTCTGAGGTACTTGTGACTATTGCATATGTCTTACTAAAAACAGATTTGGGCTCTGAAGATAAGGTGATTGAGGAGTTAAAACAGTTAGAGCAAATTAAACGAGTTGAAAGAACATTTGGTGATTATGACATGGTAGTCAAAATGGAAGCTGAACATATAGAAAAAATTCGTGAAATTATTGCTTGGAATATACAAAAAATGAAAAATGTTAGAGCAACACGAACTCTGGTTAAAAAAGATACAAATTAACTAAATCTAAACTTCGGTTTATTCTATTTTTGAATGATTGATTATTCTTCAAACTCTATGTCTTTTTGAAGCTCATCTGGAAGGCCAACCCACCATTCATTTTTCTGAGTATCTGACACTAGAAAAACAGATCTAAAGTTGCTAATAGATCTGTTGGTTAATTCAGTAAAGTTCTAACATAAGAAAATATGACAAAATTAATCTTTCTTGTATTTGATGTTCTCTGAATCTGATTCTGTATTTTTTATTTTAATTACAACTGTGTCTCCTATTTTATTGAAGATTCTCTGCCTTTTTTGATTTGTAAAAATTAAGCCTAAAATCATATCAATTGGCAACAAAAAGGCTTTTCCAAAACTAGATATTATTACTCCTAAAAGCTGAGGTGGTTTTCCATCTATGTTGGCGACCTTCAAATGCAAAATTTTTTTTCCAATGGACTGGCCTCCTTTGTATTCTAAAATAATCCAATAGACAAAAAATAATAGACTGGCAGGAATGTAGCTTGTACTCTCAGAAAACATCATATTTTCATTCCATTCAAAATTTGTAACTCCAAAAATGGAAGCAAAAATCATGCCTGAAATTGCAGAAATTATGATAAAATCAATTAACCATGCAATAAATCTGTCAGACCATTTGGCGATTAGTATCTCTTTGAATTCCTCTGAATCAGACATGTTTAATTTTGAATTTCTAAACTAATAAGATATGCTACCCTTGTTTTTTGGCTCTAAAAATTAATAGGGTGAATTAAAAAATAAATTGAAATAATTTTTGGCTACGATTAATCCTATCGATGTTCTTCTATGGACTATACGGAGAAATGAAAAAGATGTGATCAATCTCTATGATTCTCTTTCTCCTGTTATGCAGGTTGCAACAGGTGGTTCTATGCTCAATTTTGGTTATTGGACAGAAAACACCCAAGATCCCATTAAAGCACAAGAAAACCTATGTGATTATTTCGGAAAATTATCCGAACTCAAAACGGCAAAAACTTTGATTGATGTGGGGAGTGGTTTGTCAGCTCCTGCCATTTTTTGGAGAAATCTTTATGACAATTTAAACTTGTATTGTGTAAATATCAATTACCGACAATTACGTTTTTCATCACCTGAGAAAAATATTGAATTTATCAATTCTACTTCTACTAAACTCCCCTTTGATGATAATTTTGCAGATAGAATTTTGGCATTAGAATCCTCCCAACATTTTAAACCATTTGAGGGTTTTATTTCTGAGTCCAAAAGAATTCTAAAAAAATCTGGAATTCTTACTTTAGCTTTACCAGTAACTCTTTCAAATGCTTCAATAAGAAAACTTGGAATTCTAAAATTTACTTGGTCTTCAGAACACTATGGTGTTAATTTGATTAAGGACATTATCTCCAATAACGGATTTAAAATCACTGAATCCCATCTGATAGGAAGCCAGGTTTATGATCCTCTTGCAGATTATTACATTCAAAATAGGGTATCTTTAAAAAAATCAATTCTAAAAAAATACCCTGCTTTTGTCGAAAAAGTACTCTTTAAATCAATACTTAAAATGAAAAAGGCCTCTGAAGACAAAATTATTGATTATGCAATTCTAAAATGCAAGTTGTGAAATTTTAGGCCTCTTGGACTTGTAATTATATGTTATATTTTTGACAAAGTTTTTATTTTTGGGCTTTTGATTTTTTCTAATTGTCAGAACAAAACGAGTCGAGTTTCCAACTATATGATGAAAAATGCAAAATCCTTCTCAAGGAACCTGAGATTAGATTTGCAGGAATAATCAATAAGGAAGGACAACTTGTTTTGGGTGGGTTCAAAGAAGGAATCACACCATATGAGAATGATGAAACAAAACTACAGGCTTTTTACAACTTTGTTTCAAAAGCATCTATCCGAAAAGAATTTGACCAAAGCCTCGGACCGATAAACTACATAGCTGCTAGGCGTGATAAGGCTGTTTTAGTGAGTTTCCCGTTTCCAATTTCGCAAATAGCTCTTTTGATTTCTGCTGAACCAAACTTGAACATTGAAAATCTTGCCAAAAAAGTAGTAGAGATTTTCACTAATGTAAAATAATTTTTATTTTTTTTGCTTGGAATGGTTTTAATCTGGTTTTTGTAAATAAAAAATAATGAAAGCTACTTTTGCAGCGGGTTGTTTTTGGCATGTTGAAGACTTGTTTCGAAAAACTAAGGGAGTCAAATCAACTAAGGTTGGCTATATTGGAGGCAACTTGGCAAATCCTACATATGAAGAAGTCTGTACCGACAAGACCGGACATGCAGAAGCAGTAGAGGTAGAATATGATCCAAAAGAAACTTCTTATGAAAAATTACTAGATGTTTTTTGGCATAATCATGATCCAACATCTCTTAATAGACAAGGACCTGATGTTGGAATTCAATACCGTTCTTCGATTTTCTTTCATGATGAAACTCAAAAGGAAATTGCTGAAAAATCAAAAGAATATTTAGATTCGTCTGGAAAATTCTCAAAAAAAATCGTGACCGAAATTACCCCTGCCCCTGAGTTTTTCAAAGCAGAAGAATACCATCAAAAGTATTTTCAAAAACACGGATTTTCTTAAAATTATTTTACTATGAGAACTGGAATTTTTGCCGCATGAATAACATAGTTTGACACGCTTCCAAAAAACATCTCCTTTACAGATCCTCTTCCTCGTGACCCAATTACTATTAGATTAAATTTCTCTTTTTTGTTTTGAGCAAGTTTGACAATATTATATCCTACATCTCCTCTCATCATCTTTTCTTTGAAGACAATTCCGTTTTGAGCTGCAAGGACCTTTGCCTCATCCATGAATTTTTTAATCTCATCATTTAGGGACTCTTGTACTGATCCCACACCTCTAAATTCTGAGTGAGGCGGCGCGTTAATTGAATACACGCCTGTAATCGTGGCTCCAAACTGTCTAGCTACTGAGATTGCCATCTCTAACCCTCTTCTGGAATTCTTTGATCCATCCAAAGGAACAAGAATTTTAGTCACTTGCTTTTTTATCATGAATTTACAATTATTCGGATATTAAAAAATGTAGATGAATCACACCGCGAAATCTAAAAAATGTATAAAAGCCACCGATCGCAAATTTTTGTAATATTTATCTACTCAAAATAGTTGATGCAGAAATGGTGAGGGAAAATTTCGTCGATGTGGATGGACACAAAATAAGGTATTTGGAGGCTGGTCACTCCAAGAGTACTCTTGTTTTGGTTCATGGACTGGGAGCTTCTGCTGAAAGATGGAGTAAAGTAATTCCAATTTTTGCAAAAGATTATCATCTTATTGTTCCAGATCTTATTGGGTTTGGATTAAGTGATAAACCTCTAGTGGATTATACTACGGATTTTTTTTCAGAATTTTTAAACAAATTCTTAATATCAAATGGAATTGAGAATCCCCACATTATCGGCTCTTCTCTAGGAGGACAAGTGACTGCAGAATATGCCTGTAAATACAAAAATCTTGAAAAATTAACTCTTGTTTCTCCATCTGGGGTAATGAAACAATCAACTCCTGCATTAGATGCCTATATCATGGCAGCACTTTATCCAAATGAAGATAATGCAAAAAATGCATTTGAAATGATGGAGGGCTCTGGTGCGGAAGTGGATCCTGCAATTGTTGAAGGCTTTATTGAACGGATGAAGATGCCAAATGCAAAAATGGCTTTCATGTCTACAATATTGGGATTAAAAAATGCAGAGATAATTACAACTAAACTCAAAACCATCAATGTTCCTACACTCATTGTTTGGGGCGGGAACGATCCAGTAATTCCTCTAAAACACGCAGATGGATTTGTGTCATCAATTAAGGATTGCAGATTTTACAGAATGGATGGTTGTGGACATACTCCATATGTCCAGGCTCCTGAGGAATTCTCAAAAATTGTTCTTGATTTTTTGAATTCTGATTAGATATGATTAAATACAGTGCTAAACCATACATTACCAATGAGCGGTAATTATAGTCAGTATGACCCATCTTCGATGTTTAAAGAATGGATTCAAAAAAGTGGTCGTGCACAGGCTGAATTTATTAAAAATTTTGGCTCATTGATGAACAATCAAGGTTCGCAGACATTTGATCCACTAGAGACTCTAAAATCAATGTCTGATGTCACAAGAAACACCCAATCTAATATGATGGAGAACATGACAAACTTACAGAACAAAAGCATGGATACAATGTTCAACATTGGGCAAATGCTTCCATCTTTTATGAATTGGGGTGCATACAAAACAACTGTTGGCAGTGCCGGAAGAATCTCAATTCCAGAGGCAGAAAGAAATGCTCTGGGTTTGGGAGAAGGCGACTTGGTTCAAGTCATTATCCTTCCTATAGGAAAAAAATCAGGTAATAAGGAGGTGAAACAATGAGTAAAAACGAGCAAACACAAACAAATCCAAAAGATGCATTTTCAGTATACCAACAAAACGTAGACAAGATGTTCACTAGCATTAAACAATCAGTTCCACAGTATCATCAATCAATTACTAATGTGCAACAAGAATACTTACAAGCATATGAAAATATTGTAGATTCTTCAATCACATTACAAAAAGAATGTGTAAAGAAATCAGGTATTGCAGCAAATATTCCTGAAGCAGCACTAAAGGTAATGCGTGATACAACTGAAGAAATTGTAAAGGCAGCTTCAATTCAAAATCAAATAGCCCTTGCAACAATTGATGCTACACAACAAAACATCAAGACCTTCAATGATAATGCAAAATCATTTGCTGATCTAAATAAGAACATCATGCAATCATGGATTACAGCATTTACCACACGTAAAGACTAGTGGCTAAATTCAATTTTTTAATTTTTATTTTCTTTTTATGATCTTTCTAACAACCATTGACCAAGCTCTGGCAAGACTTTCTTTTGGGATAAGGAACTTGCAATCATTCCCACATGTCCTGTTGGATACATTCTAAGGGTCTTGTCTTCACTTCCAACAGCATAATGCAAAGGCATACTACATTCTGGTGAAACGAGGTGGTCTCCTACGGCTACCTGGGTAAAAATGGGCATATCGATTTTCTTCAAATCAATATGACTATTGTTGACATACATCTTATTTTGAATAAGCAAATTATCCTGATAGATGTCTTTAATCCATTGTTTGAATAACTCTCCTGGAATAGGCGGTGTGTCGCTGAGCCATTTTTCTACTCTTAAGAAACTATCCACGAATCTTTTGTTATCTATATTTTTGAAGAAATTTACATATTTTTCAATACCTTGTTCAAATGGTTTTAGCACTGAAAAACAATAATACATGAATTCAGGAGGCATATTGCCTATTGTGTCTACCATCTTTTCTACGTCCATATTTTTTGCTAGATTGCTAACTACAGTCGTATCTCTCCATCCATCGATTACAGGTGCAGTTGCAATGTAGTTTTTCACACTTTCTGGATGCAATGTAGTATATGCTGTGGCCAAAGTAGCACCTGTACAATATCCTTGAAGGGATACCTTTTCCACAGATGATTCATTCTTGATATATTCTACTGCACCATCCAGATATCCGTTAATGTAATCATCAAAGTCAAGATATTTGTCCATCGCAGTGGGAGTTCCCCAATCCAACATGTAAACATCAAACCCTTGTTCTAGCAAATTCCTTACCCAGCTTTTTTCTGGATGAATATCCAAAATATGATATCTGTTGATTAATGCATATGAAATCAGTAATGGTGTTTTGTGTTGTTTGTCTGTTAATGGTTTGTAATGTAACAATCGTGATTTGTCTATTTCTTGTACGACATCATGTGGTGTTACTTCTAAGCTAATCTCATCAGGAGCCGCAACTAATTTTGGAGCCTCTATGACATTTTTATTGAATCTAATAATCTCCTCCATGATTTTGGGGTCGATTCTACTTTCACTTTTCATCTTTTTTTACTTCCTTTTTCTTTTTTAATGCAATTTCTAATTTGATTACTCGTTTTTTAAGGTCATGTAGTTCTCTGTACACCTCATCAATCTCTTCTTTACTAGGTAAATTTGCCGATTGCAGTATTACGTTTGTAATATTATTCCAATGCTTTGTAAGTTCTAATTCTTGTGAAACAAGTTTTCCATAATTTTCTCCAAATTTCTTGGAATCAAAAAGCTCAGTAAAATCATTATCGAAAATATCAATCCATATTCTCTTAAAGGCTTCAATTTGTTCTACATCCTGTGGAACTTCTGGTGCCTTTAGATTTACTTTCTTTTGGGCCTCGTTCCAAGTTTCTGCTAATTGTTTGTAGTACTCGGTGACAAATTTGTTAAATTCTAAAAGACTTTCGTTCATTTCGATTATTTCTGTGGCAACTTTTTTTGAATTAGCAGCAAAACTTCTCATGGGACCAGTAGATGCCAATGCTTGCGGTTTGCTTGACATCAAATGTATCAAATCCGTCCAAAACAAAGACAAATGTTTGTAATATTCAACAGTGTCTTGAGGTGTTTGTGGGCTCACGACATTCTACAAGCAAAGCTCGCAATAAATAGATCGCTTGTTTAATTAGACTAATGGGCAATGAAGAAGAGCTAGAAAAGATCTGTCAAAAAATTATAAAATTAGACCCTAAAATGCGTTCTGCAAGAATAATCAACAGTAGGGGACATTTGGTTGCTGGTGGTATGAAAAAAGGACTCATGTCACTTGAAGCTCAAAAACAAGATGAGATGATGTTTATGGAATTGGCATTGCGTGTTAGAATGAGAAGGGAATTTGATTCCGAATTTGGTCCGGTTCACTTTTCTATGTCATATCGGGACAAAGTGATTGTGATGAGTTTTCCTTTGGCAAATGACGATGTTCTTTTGATATCCTCAGAAAAAGAACTTGATTTTGGTAAAGTTCCATTTGCAATACTCAAAATAATCAAACCTCTAAAGGATCTAATGAAAACATTCTGAGATATTTATGAAAGATTTGTGGAGATAATTTAATTGAGTGGAAATGATTCTGAATTTCAAAAAGTAACTTGGTCTGAAGTTGAAAGACTTATCAAAGTTCTTGCAGAGAAAATAACTTCCTTGGATAGAGATTTTTCAAGCATCACTACCATCAGCCGCGGTGGGCTTGTTCCAGCAAGATTGTTGGCTGATCATCTTGGAATTGACAGTATAATCGTGGATGCTAAAAAAATCGCCTCTGATTCTATTTTCGTCGACGATATTTACGATTCTGGAACCACATTTAAGAAAATAATTAATCGAGTTGATAACCCCTCAAAATTTGTTTATGTGACTTTGTTTGCTAGAAGAGGAAAAAAATATCCAAAACAATTGATATTTGGCAAAAAAACTAACACTAATTCTTATCTTGTTTATCCGTGGGATAAATTAGAATACAAAAGATTGAAAAAATACGGCCTTTGATTTTAGAAAATTTTATTCTGTTTGAATCATTTTTCTCAATCCGGCACATCTGTTTCTGATAGTTACCTCAGTAACTCCCGATGCAATTGAGATGTCTTTTTGAGATTTTGATTCACCCGTACTGATACAGGCCAAGTAAAGCGCAGCAGCTGCAATTCCCATTGGGTCTTTCCCTGCAACTATTCCTAATTTTTTTGCCTTTTCTAGTATGTTTATTGCCTTTCTCTTACTTTTTTCAGTTAGTTTTGCAATACTTGCTATTCTGGAAACCCCTTTGACTGGGTCGACTACTGGCATTTTTAATTCTAATTCTCTGAAAATTAATCTATAACACCTTGCAACGTCTTTTCTTCTGATGTTAATCCCCTTTGCAATGTCATCAAGAGTTCTTGGTGTTTCGGTATTTCTGCATGATGCATATAGGCATGCTGCAACAAGTCCTTGAATTGATCTCCCTCTGACTAATTTTTTTTCCATGGATTTTCGATAAATGTAAGCTGCTTTTTCAATTACAGCATCAGTTAATGCTAATTTGTCTTTTAATTTGTCCATTTCATTTAATGCCTGACGAAGGTTTCTTTCAGCTGAAGAATGTGCTTGTGTTCTACTATCCCATGTTCTTAATCTTTCAATCGAACTCTTCATTGCTGAAGTTAATGGTTTTCCTGTAGAGTCTTTGTTTTGAGTTCCAATAATCGTTGATAATCCCATATCATGCATTGTCAAAGAAGTACCTGCACCAACACGTGTTCTATTTGTGTCATCGTTTGCAAAAGAACGCCATTCTGCACCTGTGTCTGAAATCTTGTCGTTCACCACAAATCCACAAATTCCACAAAACAACTCTCCGGTATTTTGATCTGTAACCATTTTGTTATTGTTACATGAAGGACATTTTGGTCCAGAAACAATAGTGCTCTTTAACATGCCTGACGAAAAAACAGCATTTTGCTTATTATCATTTTTACATAGTTTCTACTGGTTATTGGTGTGTAGGTTAAGCTAACGAAGGTTAGAATGATGAATTAATGAAGAAATTACAAGAAAACCAATCAAAATTTAAATTTTTTTTATGGGAAAATCATAATTTGATTTCCAAATAAATTCAAGAAAGCAGACAATATGCATACTCTGGTGACATTGAAGGATGCATAATGTTGGTAGTATCTTCTATGTGTGGCAAACCTATCGAATGTCCTAACTCATGTGTCATTATTTGTTTTACACTTGAAACATCATACAACTGAAAACTGCCATCACAACTGTAATCGCCCAATGTAACCTCTACTACCCCTTTCCCTAAATGAGCATGACCCAACACTCCCTCTCCCAAATCTCGAACCACCCAGGTAATCCAAATATTTGCTTCATGTTTGTTTTGGATCACTTCAAAATTGATTTTTGCTTTCTTGTCATTAATGGTGAGTTCTTGCTCTTCCCAGAATACAAAAGAGTCTTGTAATGTACTTACATGGTCTAATGGCAAACCCGTTGGCTGGTCATTTATGAAAACTTTGTAATGGATAAGGTATGTGTCATTAATGACTTCGTAGGATGGATCAGGGAATTTCCCAGATGCTGATTTTACTTCTTCTTCAAAATTCCATTTAATGTAGTCCCTGAGAAATTTCTTTATTACATCGGCACTTGGATTTGCATATTCAATGTATCTTTTTTCATCCGAAATATTCTTTGAAATATTACGAAGATATTTGTCAAACCATTCTCTTTGTTGTTCTTTATGGGTATCTTCACTATATTTTGAAATTTTTATTTTAATTATTCCATTTTCCATCATGTATTGAATTCCTGATACAAAGTCTCGATCATTTATTTTGTCTTCTGCCCACCATCCTGCATTATCTTTTACCCATAATGGAATTGTGCTAGATGTCTGAGTGGATTTTGGAATTAATTGAATTTGTATGATTTCTTTTTCTAAAAGAAAATGTAATGCTTTGACAAATTCCGAATCCTCAATTTTGTCTTCAGACCACCACTTCGCAACAGGTTTTATCCATTGAGGGATGTGGATAAGTCCGGTTTTGTAGGTTTTTTCAGGTTTTTCTGTGGCAATGTATGGGTATTTTGCTATCACTCTCTCTGTGAATTCTTTGTAATTTTGAATTACCTTACTTTTTGGGTTTTGCTCTAAGGCTTTTTCAAAATAATAGTGAGCCTCATGATATTCTCCCAAGTTTCCAAACCCTGCCCCCATTGCAGTAAGTGCAACTACATCATTTGGCTGATGTTGAAGAACCATGAAAAATTGTCGAAGTGATTCTTCGTGATTTCCCAAATTACTGTGGGCGATTCCCTTCATTCTTAAAGTTGCCTGGTTATCTGGAATTTGCTCTAAAATTTTATCATAAATTATTATAGCTTCTTTGTATTGACCATTCCTAAAACTTTCATTTGCGTTATCATATAGTTTTGACTCTTCTGATGTCTGTCCATAAGCTAAGGAAGAACCAAGGATGAGAACAAAAAAGAACATCAACCTAATACTTGTAAGAATTTTTCTCAACCACTAGTGTCATTTGTGATTTTATTTCTAACTTGTGCATGTTTTCTAGTTTCTGTTGTATTGTGACTATGACATTTAGATTTGAGAAAATCCTTTAATTAACAAAGAATCTTTTCTCCTATATTGAATGAAGTGGGAGCAGGACAAGTAATCTATGAGTTACGCAAGAAAATTCAAAATTTGACTTTGGAATTAAATAACCTGAATGACCAATCACCTGAAATGCCTGAATTAATTCAATCAGCTAATCTGATGCGCAAAAATGATCATCTAGTTGAAGTAAACTCTAAAAACTCTCAACTGATATCTGCATATGAAAATTATTCAAAAGAATTAGAACAAATGCTTGCCACGATATTTGAGATTCAAAAGGATCTTAAAGAAATTTTAAAATCCCAAACAGCCTTGATTTCAGAGCCAAAAAAATCTAAAACTAAAACTAAGAAAAAATCCACTAAAAAATAATTTCAATTTTACTTTAAATGAACTATATCTCCTGCCAAGACTCTGGTATTTTTCTTATCTGATATTACTAGTGCGCCATCATTGTCAATTCTGAGTGCTTTTCCTGTTATTTTGCCTTCTCTTGTGACCAATTCCACGTTTTTTCCTATTGTTGAGGATCTTTTAGTCCATTCTTTAGTAATTTTTTTTATTTGCTCAGAATTTAACATTTCAAATATTTTTTCTAATTCTAATAGAAATACCTGAACAAAATAAACAGGAGTAACAGATTTTTTGAGTTTTTTTAATGTTGTCACTCCATAAAAATTAGGAGTTCCTTTCAATTCTTTTTCGATTTGTTTTACGTCGATATCAAAATTAATTCCAACACCTAAAACAATGTTTTCTATTTTGTTTGATTCTAGTGATGCATCAACTAGAATTCCTGCAACCTTTTTTCCTTTTAGGGTGACATCATTTGGCCATTTTAATTCTGGCCTTATTTTGAAACATTTTTCCATTGCATATGCAAGCGCAAGAGATGAAGCTATTGGAAATAATGTTGCAACTGAAATATCGAACTCTGGCCGTAAAATCACTGAAAGCCAAATTCCTCCCTCTGGTGATACCCATTTTCTTCCGTCTCTTCCTTTTCCTCCAGTCTGCTTCTGTGCAATAACTACTGTTCCGTCATTTTTAATATTGGATGACATTTTCATGGCTTGATCTTGAGTGGATCTAGTAGAATCAAAATAATACACCTCTTTTCCAATTTTTTTTGTTTCTAACCCTTCGGTAATTTCCCATGGAAGTAATAGTTCAGTATTTGAGACGAGCCTATATCCTTGCTTTTGTATTGATTCTACTTCATAACCTAACTCTTTGATTTTTTTAATGTGCTTCCACACTGCTACTCTACTAATTTTTAAAACGTCGCTAAGATCTTGACCTGATAAATATTCAGTATTATGCGTTTTTAGAAACGATAGAACTTTGATCAATCCAGGATTATCATTAACGCTGTAAACCAATTATTTTTCTTTTCAAAAAGACGATTAAACTATTTGCTTTTTTCTAAGACTTAAACTAAAAGCTCCCAATCCTTTTTACCACATTTACAAGATATTTGGTAGCCTTCCAGATATTCTCTGTACTCTAAATCAGTACACGGCCCCTGGTCGGGAATTGTTACCTTACTTTTACATTTCCTGCATCTTGCAATAAAGTCACTCAATTGATTTTTAAGAAATTACTTGGTATATTGACTTTTTAGAATACTCAAAAAAGTCTAAATGATACATGACTTCTTTTATTTTCAATGGACTTTATGCTAGAAGAAGAACTTATTGACTTGATGACGTTTTGCCTCCAAAATCCAGATTCTGCTGAAGTACAAGACAAGAAAAAAAGAATCGCCGAAATTGGCGAAGAACTTTACAATGACGGGGGAGTTGATGCTCTTGAGAACTTCTTTTTTGCCCTAAAAAATAGAATCACCGAAGAGATTGGAAAGGACCCATCTGTTTTTCGGCCATTGTGGAATGGATTGACTGAAGAGTGGAAATACTGAGTGAAATCTGTTCACAAAATCTACAGTGTAACAAAATGATGTGACGCAAAATACTCTTTAAGTAATTTCTTGCCCTATGGTTTTTGGCGATAAAGAGTAATGGAAATTGAAAACAACCCAGCCTTGATAAACAAAATCAATACTGTGATAAAAAACGCAGTAGGTGATGGACGTGATCATCTAAGTGATGCCGAATCAATTTACGTGCTAAAACTCACTGATGTGATGATAAAAGAGTATCAGAAAATCTTGTATTACAATCAGTAATCAAGGCAAAATTTGATACTGGAACTTTATTTTTAATTAAAACCCTATATCAAAGTCAAAGCCGCCATCGCTCATGTCTGCACCACCATCCATTCCATCACCTTCTAAACCGTCAGGGATGCTTTCTTGAGGTACATAATCTGACATCATCATTCCCATCATACCAAACATCATTGAGAACATCATCATGTCCATAATTCCAAAGAACATCATCGTTGGCAAAAATGATTTGTTATCATCCATGTATTGTTTGAGTTTTTGTTTGTCTCCAGACTTGTAAAGCAGGGACATCTGATTCCATTTTTCCTGCATTTCGTGGACTCGCTCATCTACTTCTCTGTCTCCTTTTTCAGTAGTAACTAGTTCTACTTTTGGTCCCAACCATCCTTTTTTCTCTTGCACAGAAATCATGCCTCTTTTTTCTAGACTCTCTAAAATGGCGTTAAGTTCTTCGGCATCAATTTGAGTCGTTTTTTTGATTTTATCAAATTTCTTTATTCCGTTTTTTATTGCACCAAGAACGATTAGATCTTTTGGTTCAGGCTCCATGTTGGTAATGCTCTGAATTGATTAAAATACTGTACGTTTTGCGATTCTAAACTATTGTAACAATCCTGTTGACTGCAATTCAGAGATTACATTTGGAATGCCTTGCTTGTATGAGGGGAATTTAAAATCATAAATTTCAGATATTTTTTTGTTTGATACTTTCATGGATGTGGTAAGTAGTTTTATCAAATCTCCTCCTAATACGGCTTTGGCCAAAAAGACAGGCACACTTTTTGGGTGTTTAGCACCAATTTGGTCTGCAGTAAAGTCTGCAAAATCTCGAAAAGTAGTTGGTGTAGAGTCTGCTACGATGTATGATTCTTTTTTTGGATTTTGTTCAAGTACTGAAAGCAAACTTCCTACTGCATCATCAACATGGACAAATCCCTTGTAGTATTCTCCATTTTTTGGCAGTCTGAAGGTATTTTTCAAGAGACGCTTAACTAGGAATTCATAAAACCATCCTTTTGGACCATAAACATCTCCAAAATGAACCACGCCAAAATTAATTCCTACTTTTTCACAGTTTTCCTCCAAGTACTTTTGGGCTTCTAGTCTTGTTTTTACAAAACTTGTGTTGGGATTGTATGGGAAACTCTCATCTACAATTCTGTCTCCAGGATCGCCATACACTCCCAAACCCGAAACATAGATTACTGATTTTGTTTTGTCTTTAATTTTATCAAAAAGGTTCTTTGTGCCATCTAGATTTACTTTTTCTAGTATTTTCTTGTTCTTTTCAAGTGGGGTATGTGATGCCAGATGAAACACACAGTCTGTGTTTTCTATTGGTATCTTCAAATTTGAATCAGTAAGGTCTCCGATGATTTTTTGAGACTTTGCATGTGATTCCTTTCCTTTCCTAACCAGTGATGTAACATCATATTGTTGTTCAACTAAATTTTGAACCAATCTTGATCCGATAAATCCTGTTGCTCCAGTAACAAAAACAGACTTTGACATAATCTATTCTAGGTGGGGTTGTCGCTGTATTTGGACTTTATTCATGATTTTTTGGTGACAAATTATATTTTACAACGTTTGAGGTTTTCCATGGATAGGGATAATCACACCGATGATGAGATTAGACAAATATTTTCAATGAAAAAAATTGCAGTTGTGGGCATGTCTCAGAATCCACAAAAAGATGCTCATATGGTCCCAAAATATTTGTCAACTCATGGTTATGACGTCACTCCTGTGAATCCTAATGCAGATGAGATTTTAGGCAAAAAATGCTATGATGTGGTCTCTGATGTTCCAGGGGAAATTGACATAGTGAACGTTTTCAGACCGTCTGAAGATGTTTTACCAGTCATTCAGGAGGCAATCAAGAAAAAACCCAAAGTAATCTGGCTCCAAGAAGGAATACACAATGAGCAAGCAGAGCAACTGGCAAAAGATGAGGGGATTAAAGTCATTTTTAATCGGTGCATGTTTGCAGAACACCGAAGGCTAGTTTGATGATGAGTGATTTTGAGGATTTTTTCAGTGATTTGAAAAAACTCGTGGAAAAATATGAGCAAAAAAACACCATGATAAAGACAGAGTCTGATATGGATAATGACATTATCAGAATGTTTGGAGAAAAAATCACTGCACTTGCTAGGGCAAAAAATGGATTAAATGATGTAATTGAATTAGCATACACTACTGCAGAACACCATCCTTACTGGAACCTGCTTTATCAGAGCTCAGAAATTGCAAGCACTGTTTTAGAAAAATGGAAAGGGAAACTATCTGATAAAGAAATATCTGAAATTGAATGGTCTCTAAAAGAAATTTCACAAACTATAGAAAAAATCAAAGCAAAATCAACCTAGGCAGAGATAAATATTCTCAAACAATAAAGAATCCGTGCCAATAAAAATTGGATTAATTGGAAAAACAAACACTGGTAAAACCACTTTCTTTAACGCAGCAACTTTATCTTCTGAAGAAATTTCATCTTATCCATTCACTACAAAAAAACCAATATCTGGAATATCTCATGCCATTACGCTTTGTGTTCATCCTGAATTCAAAGTAGAAGACAATCCAAATAATTCTAAATGTGTTGATGGCTGGCGATACATTCCAATTGAACTAATTGACTTACCTGGATTAATCAAAGATGCATGGAAAGGAAAAGGACTTGGTAACCAATTTCTCTCAATTGCCGCACAATCAGATGCATTATTACATGTAGTTGATGCATCTGGCGGAATTGATTCTGCAGGACAAATAAGCGAGGTGGGAACAGGAGACCCGATTTCAGACTTTGCAGATATTGAAGAGGAGTTGATAATGTGGTATTTGAAAATTTTAGAAGGAAATAGAGAAAAAGTATCAAAGGCAATAAGTGGTGGTACTGATACTATTGATGCAATTACTGATTTGTATCGAGGAA
>JACEMX010000123.1 GCA_013867335.1 Candidatus Nitrosomaritimum aestuariumsis | reverse complement strand
GAAATAGTTTGTAGTTCTTCAAATCCCTTGCAAATTGCATTTAGCATTGCTCCGCTTCCAACAGGAACAATAAGTTGGTCTGGTACCTGCCAATCAAGTTGTTCTGCTACCTCATATGCTAATGTTTTTGATCCTTCTACATAGTGTGAACGCATGTTAATATTGACAATTCCAATTCCTTTGCTGTCACCAATTTGCGCAGCAATTCTGTTTGCATCATCATATGTTCCATCAACTGCGATATAGTTTGCACCATATGACAATGCTTGTGTGATTTTTGCCATCTCTATGTTGCTTGGTGCAAAAATATGACATGGAAAACCACCTTTTGCAGCATGAGCTGCAGTAGCTGATGCCAAATTACCAGTGGATGCGCAACCAACTGCTGATAATCCAAACTCTTTTGCTTTTGATATTGCAACACCTGCTGGTCTATCCTTAAAGGAAAATGTTGGATTTACAGAATCATTTTTGATATACAGATTATTCAAACCAAGTTTTTCTCCCAGCTTGTCTGCTTTGATAAGTGGCGTCATTCCAGCATTAATGCTTATAATGTTTGATTTGTCTTCAATTGGTAATAATTCAAAATATCTCCAGTAGGTATGCTCACGATTAGAAAAGGTGTCTTTTGAAATACTAGGAAAGTCATATTTTACATCAAGGGGACCAAAGCAGTCCTCACAGATGTACTTGAATGCAGTATCGTATTCTTTTTTGCATTCTCTGCATTGCAGTGAAGTTCTAGTCAAGATCTTGTTTTCCTCTCAGACTATACATAAAAAATCCTAATATCAAGTTAAGTAATACTTAATTTATACACATTAAAAATTTAATGCCAGTTATTGTATATTCTACTAAAATATTGATGCTTCAAATCATTTTTTGAAATTATTTTAGGATTCATGGGAGTTTTGTAAATTTTTCAATTATGAGTAAGGTTTTTAGCGATTTTTATAAAATCAAATCCATGAATAAAGGCAT